>CALDTA010000220.1:0-6235 GCA_937924455.1 uncultured Deinococcales bacterium | reverse complement strand
GGATGTTTTTCCTGTCCCTCAACCGCCTCAATCAAGTCACTATCCCACTCTTCACCCTCAGCATTTGCTGAGTCAGTGACTGTGCCAACATAGATAAAGCGGATATCCCTTTTGAGTTCCTCAGCACAAACCTTGCTTGCTGCATAAACCGACAAGGTATCCATATTCACAACATCACAGCCTTTAGAAGTCATGAGTTGAATTGTGTCAGAGTATTCTCTGTAAAGACTATTTCCATTCCAAACTCTGTAGTGCCCCCAACTATCATCTAGGTTTGCTTTAATAGTGTTATAAAATCCTATATTTAGCTTACTGAGTTCAAATGCATCTATGCCGTAGTGCGTTGCTATCGGTAAATCAGACATCGTATCTTTGGCAACAAATTTCTGCCCAACCTTCGCCCCGTTAAATGCGCCTGCGTAACCAATGCCAATAATATAATCAATGCCGTAGTGAATGAGTTCTTCAACTGTAGTTGTACCAACTGCAAAGCCATAGACTTCACTGATTGTAATAAAAGCTGTTTCTTGATATTGACACAAGTGTACTTCAGCATTTGGTGAGTGCAAGAAGTATCTTTCTTGTGCCACTTCTTTGATGTAGCTTTGGAATCCTGTAGGTAAGGGGGTAAAACAAATAAAAGCTACTTTAGCTTCTGCCCAATGGTTAGGTAGTTTGTTATTTCCAAATAATTTTTTGGGTGTTAAATGTGGCTTTAAAGACATATGAAGCACTATAACTTCCTGAACGGGCAACTGTGCTGTTACAATAAACATGTGTTCGACCCAATGAATCCACTCATAGTGCAAGCTGATCGTTCGGTATTTCTTGAAACTTTTAATGAACGTGCTGAGGAGGCTCGAGCCGCCATAGCACCCTTTGCCGAACTAGAAAAAAGCCCTGAGCATATCCACACCTACCGCATAACACCGCTTTCTCTTTGGAACGCTGCCAGTGCAGGCTTAGATGGTCAAAGCATGGTTGATGCCATGACTCAATTTGCAAAGTTCCCTATTCCTGAAAATGTCATCACAGATATTCACGAGCTTGCAGGACGTTGGGGAAGAGTCAAACTTAAAGAGGCTGAGCAGGGCAGTGGTTTAATCCTTGAGGTTGAAGCAGGACATGAAGCACTTCTTTTAGAACTATCAAAACAAAAAAAAGTCAGTCCGTTGCTAGGTGAAAAAATCAATGACCTCACCTATGCATTACCACTTGCTAACAGAGGTGTAATCAAACAAGAACTTTTAGAAGTAGGCTGGCCTGTCGAGGATATTGCTGGCTATAGCGAGGGTATTGATTTAGAGATAGGTCTGAGTACCTCACTAGATGTCCGTGACTATCAACAATCAGCAGCAGAAGCATTTTACTTGGCAGGTAGTAAAAAGGGTGGTTCGGGGGTTGTGGTGTTACCGCCTGGTGCAGGTAAAACGGTTGTTGGCTTAACAGCCATGAGTCTTGTTAGCCAACGAACGCTAGTGCTTACAACAAACCGAACTAGCGTATTTCAGTGGGAACGAGAGATTCTCTCTAAAACAAGTTTGCAACCTGAAGATGTTTCGGTATACAACACAAAAAATAAACGCCTTGCTGGTGTAACGATTTGTACTTACCAGATGTTAACGGCTAAAAAGCGAAAAAAGAAAGCTGAGGCACTACCTGACAAAGCCCTCTCAGATAAAGAACGGGAAGATGCTGCACAACAGCCTGATGTTTATCCACACATGGATTTGTTCATGAAGCAGGATTGGGGCTTGATTATTTATGATGAGGTTCACTTGCTACCAGCACCTATATTTAGACTCACCTCAGAAGTACAAGCACGTCGTCGTTTAGGTCTAACAGCCACACTCATTCGTGAAGATGGTCGAGAGGGTGATGTGTTTTCACTCATCGGACCAAAGCGTTTTGACATGCCTTGGAAAGATTTAGAAAAAGCTGGTTGGATTGCGAACGCTCACTGTGCGGAAGTGCGTCTAAGGTTATCTGAAGAAGAACGCATGAGCTACGCTGTAGCAGAGCAGGGCATGAAGTTTAGAATAGCTGCGGAAAATCCTCGTAAGCGAGAGGTGCTTGAAAAGATTTTAGATTTTCATAATCAGCAGCCAAGCCTAGTGATTGGGCAGTACATTGACCAATTAGAACTTATTGCCAATGATTTAGACGCACCTCTGATTACAGGCTCTACCTCACAAAAAGAACGAGAGCGTCTGTTTCATGCCTTTAGAGATGGCACTATCAAATTGCTTGTCTTGTCTAAAGTAGGTAACTTTGCTTTAGATTTGCCAGATGCCCAAGTCTTGATTCAAGTTTCGGGTGCTTTTGGTTCACGTCAAGAAGAAGCGCAGCGCCTTGGTAGGTTACTAAGACCTAAAGCGAGTCGTGAGACTGCGTACTTTTATAGCTTAGTTACAAGAGAAAGCAAAGAAGAAGACTTTGCACATCATAGACAGCTTTTTTTGACGGAGCAGGGCTACCAGTACAAAATTATGGATGAAGCGGAGTGGCTCGAGCCCACCCAAGCAGACCTCTCTCAACTAAACTAACCTTCAAGCACAACAATAAGGTATAATCCTCCCACTCTGGGAGTTATGTAATCATGCCAAAAACTAGCAAAAAGACTACTAAAAAGACTACTAAGAAGACTAGCAGTAAAGTTACTAAAGCAACTTATCAACACGAACCACTTCCCGAAAAAGGCGAAGTCGTAGCCCATCAAAATCTAACTTTAATAGAAGTAGCCGACCCAGCTGAACTAAGCAGTTTTTTAGTCGATAAACGTTTAAAAGACTATATCCTCACTACACTTTCACCAACTGAAGCACTTGTCCTACCCGAACATAGCAAAACCTTTATAACTGCCTTGCAAAAAGCAGGTCATACACCAAAGGTGAGTGAATTTTAATGCCTACATTTCCAAAGCAGTTTATCGAAAGGCTCATTCAAGAAGCAGGTAACGACGAAGATATGCTTGCTGTTTTAGATGGTTTAGGTTTAAGTATTTCTGAAGTAGATGGTATGAACGTCATAAATGTAGAAAATGACGGTTACGACGAAGATTTTGATGATTATGATGACGGTGGAAAGCCTCACTTACCCAAAGCAGAGATTGAAACTTACATAGAAGAAATTAATAAAGACCAGTTAGTCAGAGTGGCTAAACGTTTTGCTCCAGATACAAGTGCTCAAACAGTTGCGCCCCTTAAAACTGCAGTTAAAAAAGCCCTCAAAAACCCCAAACATATAAAAGCTGTCATAGATAACTTAAACCCTTTAGAAGAAGAACTATTATTAGAAGCAAAACGCCTAGGTGGTGTAGTGAATGGTTGGAATCTAATCCTCCATGCAATCAAGCTTGGCTTTGAACCAGAACCTAAAGGTGCTAAAACAAGTCTTTATAAAGTTGAAGCTTCTCAACATGCTGGCGTCAAGTTTATACTTCCTTTAATTCGTGATTGCTTATTGCTTCCAAGCTCCACCTATGCAAGCTGGTTTGAACGTCACTACTATGGTTACCAGCAGAGTTTAGATGTTGAAAACGATGTCCTTCAGGTTGATGAGCGCATTTTAGATGCACTGCCTGATAAAGCAGCAGCAAAAGCAAAGTCACCAAAATACAAAATTCTTAAAGATATCGACGCTTCAGGTTTTGTTCAAAAACACCCCTTAGAAGCGATTCTCAAACTCAACGAAGTCTTAAAACTTATTGAAAGCAGTGGTGGACTTCTGACTAATAAAGATGGGTCAATTAGCAGAAACACCATCAAGAAATTGCTCAAACTAGCACCGTGGCTAGAAGATGAACTTGAAAGTTACCTTGAGCAAATCAAGCCTTTAGGCTTTTTAGTTGTTAAACAAATAGATGGAAAAATCACCTTACAAGTAGACAGAGAACGTCTAGAAAACTTTCAAACCTCACCCTTCGCAGTTAGCTACTGCATGCTCTTTGATGGATTCATCAATAGTAGCAACGAAAAGTATGATCCAGCAGCTTCACAATATGGCTCTGATGAGGTCATTCATAGCCTAATTGCACGCAGGGCACTCGTTGATGCTGTGTGCCAGCTTCCAGAAGAAGCTGTTGATTTAGATGCTGCCCTTAAGCTCATGTGGAAGAAAAAACTGTGCTATCTCATGCGTGCAAAAGTGAGTAGGGCTTATTACGGAAGTTCAAACACTGTTGAAGAACGTCCAATGCCTAAGTGGTTTCGCCACAGTATTTTGGAAGAATTACACACTTACGGTCTAGTTGCTATTAAGGAAACAGGTAAAGAAGAAAAACAAGATGTAGAGGTTACTAGAAGATACCTTCCTGAAGCTTATGTGGAACTAGATAAAACAAACTATGCTATTAAAATTACGAAAGCCAAAGACTGGTGGTACAAAGGTCGAGCTTTAAATCGAGCATTACACCTTTCCCCTCCACAAGATGCAGAAAGCTATAAAAAAGCCGTTATAGAACATATAGGTGCAGAGCATTTTGATATTGACTATACTAAACCAAGTCAAAAATCACTACTAATACAGGCAAACTTTGACATTTTGGTTTATTTAGATATGCTCACACCTTTTGCTGTTGCTGCGCTGAATACTGCCGATTGCACAAGGATAGATGCCCAAACAGCCAACTACACTATTTCGCGAGCTAGCGTCTACCGAGCCCTCGAATTAGGCATGACACTTGAAGGCATCCTCAAACTTCTTGAAAACAACAGTCACGACTTACCAAACAATGTAAAAGTGAGCATCACTGAGTGGGCAAATCGTAGAGAACGCCTAAGCGTCACTGAAAACACTACCTTACTTGAATTTCCAACAAAAAAAGACAGAGACACTGCACATAAAAAGACAACAAACTCACGTCCTATTGCTGAACGCTTCTTATGTGTGCCAAAAGAAATAGAAGTCAAAAAAACAGCAACAACCTTTCACAACTACCGAGCTGAGCCTCAGCGTATTATTGAGTTTAAAGATGATGGCAGCTTTAAGTTAAAAGGTGCTAGCGATTTGGCAGGACGAGCAGTGCTTGCTGCTTTAGCCGAGCAAGACAGTAAAGGTAACTACTCTCTAAGTACAAAAGCAATTCAAGCTGGTGCTTTTACTAAAGTTGCAAAAGAAAGCCTACTAAAAAGAACAAAAGGTAGCTTACCAACCCAGCTCTCTGTATTGATTGATATATGGTCAGGTAAAACTTCTTCTCCAGCTATTGGTCAAGTGAGTATCTTTCAACACGCTAGTGCCAAAGAGCTTGCCAAACATCCAAGCATCGCTCCCTTGCTGACAGGTCAATTGGGCTCTACTAGTTTTTTGATTGCAGAGGGCAAAGTTACTGAACTAAATAAAGTTCTCAAAACTTTGGGCATTGTAGCGAATAAAACAGTTGAACAAAACTTAGAACCTAAAGTTGTTGAAAAAGAAGAAAGCATGAAAAAAGGCTTACCCACTCGCAAAATGCGTGAGATGATTGAAACAGCCATCAGCACAGAACGCAATCTCCAACTAAAATATAATGAAGAAAAACATACCTATGACCGCTATGGTTACACAAGAGTGTCTAAAGGAAAGTCTGTGACTGAGGAAATTATTCCTGACAGTGTTTACTACGAAGGGTCCACCCCTTACTTCTATGGAAAAACTGTAAAGAATGATAAAGGTAGAGATATTCGAATCGGCTACATCACTGAAATATCTGTGATATAGAATCAACTACTTTTTAAGTGACTTGTACCAAGCCTTTGTATTTTCAAATCCTGCGGTGTAGTGGTAGTTCATTTGCTCTTCTGTATATTGGTGTTCTGAGAAGTACGGACAAGCACGGCGAGATAGGCAAGTGTTTGCACAACCTGAGTTGTCCTTTACTCTATGACCAATACAACTTTTGATAGAAAAATCAGCTTTGCTGACAGCACCAGCAGGGCAAGCTTGCATACAGTCTTTAGTCGTGCAACTATCACAGGGTGAAGCTCTAGCCTCTTCAACACATGGTTCTAAATCCGCATTGGTTAGGAAACAAGCTCGGTGAGCAAACCACAACCCATAGGTTGGGCTTATATCTAAACCCAGCGGAGATTGATGTGACCAGTTAGCAAGTCGAGCTAAGCGCTGTAGTGGTATGACGTACTGACTACTTGGGTAAAGCCATTCAAAACTTGGCTTATCAAGATAGTTTGCAATAAATGTTTGCGTAAGCTCTATACTAAAATCGTCAACTGGATGCTCAGTTTGAGGCTTAACC
>CALDTA010000219.1:0-2560 GCA_937924455.1 uncultured Deinococcales bacterium | reverse complement strand
TTTGGCAATTCATCATGAATCCGTTTTACGGGTATTTGCTGCTTTGGCTGAAAACAACAGGTCTGAATGGTTAACGCCTGAGTTGTGCGAGCGATTTAAAGTCCAGCCTGAAGAACTGTCAAATAATAAATATGTTCGCTTGGCAGATGCGCTTGTTGTGCAGTGGTTACAAAAATAAATTCCAGCTTTGAATACCAAAAAATATCGTTAATAAAGTGACCAGCTTGAATTGTCAGGTGCTCAACTACATTCCGCAACACGCGTAGATTCCTTGATTTTTTAACACTTCGAATTAATGAACGAATTAAGCAGAATTAGTATTATTTTTGACTTAAAGCTAGCTAGATAGGACGTTTATGGCCCAAAGCAATTCAACTTTCTCAAATCAGGGCTCGAGTAATCTGAAAAAGCGGCTTCGTCTAGGCGAAGATGCCATTCGAGTTCTACTGATTATTTGTTCGCTTATTTCAATTCTTACAACCCTTGGCGTGATTTTTGCCTTAAGTGGGGAAACACTCGCTTTTTTTAGACACCCAGATGTCTCACTAAGAGAGTTTTTTACAGGGCGTGAGTGGATTGCAAATACAACCAGTAGCGCAGCCTTTGGTGTTGCACCTTTGGTTGTGGGTACATTACTTATTACCTTTATAGCCTTACTTTTTGGCATACCGCTTGGTTTAGGTTCAGCTATATACCTATCGGAATTTGCAAGTAATCGGGTCAGAAGAATTATTATGCCTATCTTGGAAATTCTTGCAGGTGTACCAACAGTAGTTTTAGGCTACTTTGCGCTTTTTACGGTTTCACCTTTTTTAGCAACCTTTGTTCCTGATTTAAAACCTGCAAATGCATTAGCA
Source organism: uncultured Deinococcales bacterium (assembly GCA_937924455.1). Taxonomy (GTDB): domain Bacteria; phylum Deinococcota; class Deinococci; order Deinococcales; family Trueperaceae; genus CALGZD01. The sequence goes on along the minus strand of CALDTA010000219.1, from coordinate 1,703 downwards.
GCAGGTATTGTTATGGGCTTTATGCTTCTCCCGACTATCTCAAGCATCTCGGTTGATGCTATGCGGGCAGTTCCAGATAAACTGAGGCAAGCAGCCTACGGACTAGGTGCTACCAAAGGAGAAGTGACAACCAAAGTAGTCTTACCTGCGGCACTTTCTGGAATTGTAGCTGCAATTATTTTGGCGATGTCCAGAGCGATTGGTGAAACGATGCTCGTAACCCTAGCTGCGGGGCAACAACCAAATTTGAGCTTTGATCCTAGAGAAACGTTTCAAACAATGACCTCATATATTGTCAGTGCTGCTAAGGGTGAATTTGATCCAGGTACGCCACCTGTGCTTGCCCTCTATGCAGTGGGTGCAACATTATTTTTAATCACGCTTATACTAAACATTATTTCTGATCAGATTGTTAGACGTTTTAGAGAGAAGTACGATTAAAGATGAGTATGAATAGTCTTGATAAAAATATAGTGCCAGCTAAAACCAGCTTATTAACTGCTGAAGAACTCAAACAATTAAAAGCAAGAAAAGCACGTGGTAAGGCTTTAGAATACCTGACACTGTTGCCTGTTATTTTAGCTGTCATGTTAATCGTTTTCATCATTTTGACAAATCTCAATAGTGCTTTTGTGTGGCAAACAATTGAGCGTAATAGTCGTAGTAGTGAACAACTTTTTGATAGTTCTGAGATAGCAAGTATCAAAGAAGGTTATCGTGTAGAACTTGAAGCACAAAATTTAAGTCCAGAGGATATTACCTTACGGATAGAAGCTAGTGAATCTTTGCGTAGCCAGACCTTGCTTGATATGGCTGTGCCACAGTTTGCGATAGATGCAGAAGGTAATCCTATTCTTGATGCAGATGGAAAAGAAATCAGACCTGCAGCGGACACGTTAACAAAAGAACCTATTGTGGATACTGATACTGGGCAAGTATATAGCAGGGATTTTGTTCGAGGGCTTGATGAACGCCGAAAGTTTTTAGAATCAACTCGAGTTGATCGCTTGATTGAGGCAAATGGTGAAAGCAATAAAACAATTGTTTGGAATCGCCGTGATGCCATCGTTGATCAGTATCCATATTTAGAAGGTCGAGCAAATAAAGAAGCTATCGCTGCTGAAGCTAAAGAAGAAGGTTTGGATTTTGTGCTCAATCCCTTGATTGATAGACAGTTTCTGCTCCGTAATAATTCTTCTAGACCTCATATGGCTGGTTTTGGTTCAGCTATTATCGGTACAGCCTATCTCGTTTTTCTAGTGATTTTATTCTCGATGTTTATTGGTGTCAGTACCGCAATTTATCTTGAAGAGTATGCGCCAAAAAATTGGTTTACGAGCATTATTGAAATTAACTTGCGAAATTTGGCTGGAGTTCCGAGTATTGTTTACGGACTTCTAGGTTTATATACTTTTGTACGGACCTTACAAATGGGCAATAGTGTGATTGCAGGTGCCCTGACGCTTACATTGCTTATTTTGCCTGTTGTCATTATTGCTTCTCGTGAAGCAATAAGCGCAGTGCCTGATTCACTACGTCAGGCTAGCTATGGTTTAGGTTCCACCAAGTGGCAAACTGTTTCTAGAGTAGTATTGCCAAATGCTGTTACAGGAATTGTTACAGGGGTTATTTTGGCGATTGCTAGGGCGATTGGTGAAACAGCACCATTGATTATGGTTGGTGGTGCAGGCTTCATTACCACT
>CALDTA010000218.1:0-3479 GCA_937924455.1 uncultured Deinococcales bacterium | reverse complement strand
AAATGGTGCAAATATGTAAAACCCTATAATAAAGGCAAATAGTATATAGACATATATAGAATTGACGGCTAAAGCCCAACCAGCAAATCCAAAAATCGACACGACGTATATGGGATTTCGACTCCAAGTATACCAACCGTTGATAACTAGATTCTCTTTGGTTCCATGTGCATTTTCCCATCCAAGGCTATAGGTGATGAGAAATGCAAGTGACAACCCTATAATTGCAAGCAGCAATCCGACGTAAAAACGTGAGTAATGTTGCCAAAAGCCAAGCGAATTAAAATTAAATATCGAAAGAACAATGATGCTTATCAAAACACAACGAAACAATAGCCAAAATGTATCGTACTGCCAAGATGACTTTGTTGGAGGTGGCCAAAACTGAAAACTTGTAGATAAAAAGGAACTTAACGCCAATATAAGAATTAGAGTCACACACAAGATAGCAAAACTAAAAATTAAAACAACCATCATTGAATACCCTCACTTTCAGTTATCGTGACTTCATTTGTATTCTATGATTACCCCACCCCATAGGGGGTAGGGTATAGTGGTTTTAGCTTACTCTTAACTGTAAATAATTGTCAAGTCAGCTACTTTCAGATATGTTTAGTACTTACACACAGTTAGAAAACTCAGATAGTTGTTGTTAAGGGCTTAGCAGCATTTGCTTGAGGGTAAACCATCTATCATTAGTACCTTTAATTACCATCAAAATAGTCTTGAGCTTTTTCAACAGCATCTTCAGCAATGGTAATGCCAATCCGTCTACCAGGAATATCATCAATAGGTGGGTGAATCCCGCCCCAGATGCGAGAAAGACTCGTCTGGTCTGCTGCGTCACCATAGCTCGCCCACTGCAAAACAATATCTACATTTGGACCTTCCTCAAAGACTAAGAATTCATTCTTCGCAGCTTTGAATTCACCAAGTCCTTCTGGGAAATATGGGCTTCCAGTGATAGCTGTAAGGACTTCCGCAGCAGCACGTGAAAAGGTAGAGTGTCCTGAAATATAACCAGCGAACGGTGGGGTAATGAAAGTAGGACGCTGATACGGCCACCAACGTTCAGCGAGTATCCAATCTGTACCTGCAGTATCTGTTTCAGGATTAGAGATATAATCTGGACCTTTCCATGCACGTATTTTTACTTTGCCAATGTGTTCACTCTCTTCACCTGCTAAAGCATCCCCCTGTTGAACAAGTTCACTAAACCCTTCTATTAAAGGAAAGCCATGTGGGTGAAAATTATCCAAGCTTGGGTCAGAACTCTGACCTTTTTTAGACATATAACGAATGACTGAGATAGGTCTTGGGTAGTCATACCATCCTTTGATGCCCCAACTTGCTACGGCTGCATCGTGCATGGCAGCACCTAAAGTAAAGTAGGCTTTAATATCCCACTCTAGTTGTTCAAGCAGCTCACCTTCTGCCTTCCACTTTGGAACAAAAGCTTCATGGTCAGAGACATAATTCAGAATAGTGAACCAGTGACCTGGTGGAGTTTCAGAATCTGGACCATCTGCCCAAAACTCAGCGAGTACTCTTGCATAGTCTCCAAGTGGTACAAGCTGTTCTTTATAGGCTTCGCCTGTCACTGGGTTAAGTTCATAGCCTGAACCCATCATGCCACCATCTAAAGTATAAAAGCTTTCATAGTCTTCTTGACTTGTAGGTAAGTTTTCAAAATCTATATTGCCAAGTGCATTTGGTGAAATGTCAATCATTGGACTATTTTTAGGGTCAAGTTCTGCTGAGAACTTCGCTACTGTTGCAAAGTTCCACAGGTAAGCATGATTTGTTTCAATATCATCTGTAATCTGTGGCGGTTGACCTGGGTCATGGTACATCCAGTAGGTGCCTTGACCACGCTCGAGCTTCTTAACTGATTCTATAGGTAAGGCAAATGGATGAACTTGTCCCCACTCTGCACCTAAAAATTCAATAGGTCTATTACCCTCGAAAAAGTTTCCTGATTGGTCAATATAACCACCTTCAAAAATGAGGGGCTGCCATCTATTAGGAAAGTCAAATCGTCTACTACCTGCTTCATTTGCATTGAGTCCACCATTGATAGCCCAATAGAATTCGTTAGCGTAGCCAACACTCTCATTTGAACCATCTTGTAAGCCAAACGCAATAACGCAATCTGCAAGGTAGGTGCCAAGTTCAGCAGGGCTTGATACGGCAGTTAGAGCTTCAGACGATGTTTTATCAAGTCCAGCTTCGTAACCTAGTTCTTCCATAAAAAGGTCTAGTCCAGAATGAACCGTATATACATGTGCAAAGCGGTGTTTGAGCAAACCATACATAGCGTAGCTAATTGATTCATGCAAGGCATCATCATTTAAGTCAATAGCTGATGTATCAATAGTTGAACAGCTATAGTCTCCCAGTGTATTGCCATATAAATATGGTTGTGCTGTAGCATCTTGCAATGCCCATAGGTCATACATGAGCATTGAGCTATGGAAAAGATTTCTTGCATGAACAGTTGGTCGCGCAAAGTCGTTACGAATAGCTGTTAGCAGAACTTCGTTCCATGACTTAGCGATAGAGTCTTCAGGATGTAATTCGAATACAACAATTGGTTCTAGATAGGCATCTAAGATATTTTCGAAATCTGTTGTTTGAGTATCTTGGGCTTGTAGGTCTTGTATTTGAGTAGTAGCTTCTTCTGTTTGAGCCAGGGAATGTGTAAACATCAGGAACGTCAGAACAAAAAGAATAAGTGTTAGTTTACTAAAATTAGATATTATCATTGTTTCTAGTTTAAGTGGGCTGTGTAAAGAAACTGTAAACTTTTAAAGCCATATAAGTAAGAATGCTGCTAACATCCAATCAACAACAACACAAACAGGTGGATAATAATCTGGTACTTTGGTCGTGATAGCTTGTTCATGGTGAAACCAGTCCCAAACACCATGTAAAAAATAGGCGGCAACCCAAAAGTAAGGGTTGAGCCATAAGCCCATTAGGGCTAAGAGTATAAAGAATGCTGCGGCAACAAGTTCTTGAATGATGATAGTAGTGCGTCCATCAGCTAGGGCAAAACCAACGTAGATGGCAGCAATGATTGACATAATGATTGCGGTTAGTTCAAAGGCTCGAGCCTCTGGCAAACTCAAATGAAAAACAATAATCCCAATTGAAAAAGCTATCCAGACAAGAACAGTCTTTGGATAGCTTTTGATTCGTTTCAGCATGTCTAGAATTAACTTGCTTCTACAAGTCGTGCCTCATAACCTTCGTCTTCAATAGCACTGTGTAAGGTTTCATAGACCACACTACCTTCAACTTTAGCAATGCCTTCCTCCAAATTAACGTCAACCGAGGTTACCCCTTCAATATCTACTAGAGCAGTTTCCACTGCCTTTTTACAATGCCCACATGTCATACCTGAAACACTAATTGTTGTTGTCATAATTACTCCTTATTTTCGAATTCTGCTAGCAATGCCTCACCCAGTTCACCTG
>CALDTA010000217.1:0-2769 GCA_937924455.1 uncultured Deinococcales bacterium | reverse complement strand
ATGAACATAACACCGAAAGTAACACTAAACCAAAAACCTAAACTAAAAGCAGTTAATAGCCCTAAAGCAGTTTTATTAATTTTAGTTGCAACGGCTTTTGCGTTTGTATTAAGCATTGCATCTGCTGACAATCGGAACATCACTATTTCACCGCAATCAATCATCGTTACACCAGAAAGCATTGTTGTTAATCCTGCTCCAGAGTTTAATGGTGAGGTTTGGGTAGATAAAGATCTATCAGGTATGGGTACACCGCGTTACATGATAGGTGAAGCAATTAAGCTCAATGTTCGTGTTTCTGAAACAAGCTATGTCTACCTATTTAACGTGCGTTCAAGTGGTGAAATTAATCAAATCTTGCCTAATCGTTTTGATCCCTATGGTCATGCAAACTATCTACAAGCAGGTGAAATTAAGCGTTTCCCAGAACAAGGTGCTAACTATCAGTTTTTAGTTGATGGTCCAATTGGTTTAGATAAGGTGATTGCAGTTGCAAGTAAGCACCCATTAAATACAAGAGAGCTTGCAGATTTTGAAAGTGGTAGTGCTTTTGCTGAAAGTAATATTGGAATTAGTAGCTTCGCTCAGACACTATCAATCATTGTAGAGCCACTTCCGCAAAGTGAATGGGTGACAGATACACTAAACTTCCAAGTACTACCAAGATATGTGCATGTTCCAGCACCTCAACCTGTTCCAACACCGATTGTGGAATTAGAGCCAATTCGTCCAATTTACTACAATGCTTCGAACGGTGCTTCTAATGAGGTAACACTAAACCATTTAGCAAACCTTTTACCTCACTTCAATCTTCAGTTTACTTGGGAGAACTAATTGAGCTACCTTCTTCGGGTTTTCCTGAGCGAAGCATATATAGCTGATTTGACCTAAGATTTGACATAAGGCTTCTCAGTTAAAACTGACACTCCTGGCTACCCTTTTTTGAGGGTAGCTCTTTTTTTAGAGTTTAATGCTAGAGGTTTAATGCTAGAGGTTTAATGCTAGAGGTTTAATGCTTAGATAACACTTAGCATTTATTGGGGTAACATCTAGAATTTATACTTTGGTTGTATAATACCGAAGTGAATCATGGATGTCATTAGTCACAAACATAGCAAAGTTTCGTAATTTGTGTGCCCTTCGGTTCTAAAGGCAACTTTTTCTGCTGATTGATTATGACTTTCTTCTTTCAGTTTAGTATAACATCACAAAAGAGTAACATCACACAATATCAATCGTTAAAGGAAGCTTCATTGCCTCTTTCATAGATGTGGGTCGTTCAAATCTGTCAGGAAATTCCTGAACAAATCGTTCCCACTGTTCTGGTGTTTTTTGCAAGTCTTGTTTTTCTGTCCAACCCCAAAAGCTACCGTACAGAGCCCTAGCCCGACAAAGTTCTTCATAAAATATCTTTGCACTCAAACCACCTTCAGCCAAGTAGCCTGAGCTTTCAAAATCTTTGATTGCGGCTTTTCTATTGTAGGGCACTGCCTGAAAACTTACCTGCCATGCATTATCAATTTTTTCTAAAAGAATATATTGTGCTCTTGGGTCTTGGTTAAACGGTGTGCCGACTGCGCCAGTATTGAGGATTTGGTGACTACCAAACTTTCGCTGCATGGTGCGGTGTGTATGTGACCCAATATAGATGCGTGCAGGGTGCATTTCAGTTATTTCTGAAATTTCTTCATCTCGCAAATAGCGTCCATAGCCTTCACGGTAGTGCCGAGGACTTCCATGGCTGATAAGCACATCACCTGCTTCAGAATCGGAGATTCTAAGTGTCATAGGTAGCGAAGCTAGTAACTCTAGCCAACTATTTGCCTGAAGTTGTTCTACAACCCAAGCCGTACCAAGCCAAAAAGGATCATCAAACCACTCTTTTGGCAGCTTTTCACTTCGCTTGTTCCACAAACACATCAGGTCGTCATGATTACCAAGTATCAGCTCTGCTTTTGGAGAACGCAAACTTTGCAGACGCTCTAAAACTTTTGGACTATTTGGGTTGCGATTGACACTATCACCATTGACAATCAGCCTATCAATATCGTGCTGCTCAAGGTCTTTTAAGACAGCTTCGAGGGCTTGCAGGTTTCCGTGAATGTCAGCGATGATGGCTAGTTTCAAAGTAAGGTTAGTCTAGCACGTGTTTTACGAAAAAACCGCCAAGATATATTTAAAGTGCAGTTATTTTTGAGGATTTCTCACAAACTCACTCTGGTCAGTCTTCAAAACTTGTTCTGCGAAAAACTCAATGAAGGCTCGAGCCCGATGTGAGCACAACTCTAACTGGGGATGTACCAACGTGAATGACCGCTTAAGCAGTTGCTTAGCAAAAGGAATCTGTACCAATTGCCCTGACGCAAGTTCTTCAGTCACTGCAAGGCGTGACAGAAAAGCAATACCTAAATTTCCTCGCACAGCACGCTTAATCGCTTCTATACCAGTTACCTGTATATGTTTTTCTAGCGTGATATTTTCCTGCTCTAACATCGCCTCCACCACGTGCCTCGTACCCGAACTTGCCTCTGCCCAAACAATTGGATAGTTTTGTGGATAGTCTTTTAGATAATCCTGAAAATCTTGTAGGCTTTCTTGCTGAGTTAAGGGATGTTCAGGATGCGCGACTAAAACAATTTCATCCCGATAAAACTCGGTATAGCTAAAACTAGAATCTAGTGCACCAAGTTCCTCAAGGGGAATTTCAACAAAAGCTATCTCTGCTTGACCTTGCAACAATATATCTAGTGCTTCCTTTGAATAACGTGT
>CALDTA010000216.1:0-10737 GCA_937924455.1 uncultured Deinococcales bacterium | reverse complement strand
ACACTGATATTTCCAAACAACATCGATGTTGTTTTTTGAATTTAGAGGAGAATTACGACAAGCAACTTACCCTAGTAGCAATTAATTAGGACATAACTTTATGAAACAAACTCACTTGCAAAACATTACATATATATTTAGGGCTGTATTTATGGGTTGGGGGCACGTATGAACCGTTATGATGATCGCGCTAGATTAGTTTTTCATTTTGCAAGAGAAGAAGGTTCAAAGCTTGGTCATGCCATGATTGGACCTGAACACTTACTGCTTGGTCTCATGCGTGAAGGTGGTACTGCCTACCGAGTCTTGAGTGAGTTTGGGGCAACTCATGAAGGTTTGCGCCGTCAAGTAGAGGATATGGTCGGACGTGGAGATGGCTTGCCTCGCAACGAGACAGCTGCAATCACACCTAGGGCCAGACGAGTGATGGAGCTTGCGGGGAGCGAAGCACGTAGTCTTGGTTCGAATATCATTGCTACCGAACATATTCTTTTAGGGATTATTCGTGAAGGTGATGGCGTAGCTTACCGCATTTTGCAGAGCATAGCACCTGATGTCGAAACTGTTCGCTGGCGTGTTCTAGCTGCTGCTGATCCAAAAGGACAACAACAATCTGGCGGTGCTGCACAACAAGAAGTTGTCAAGACGCCTTTCTTAGATGAATATGCGCGTGACCTGACACAACAAGCGAGAGACGGCAAGCTAGATCCTGTTATCGGGCGAGATGAAGAAATTCGCCGTGTTATTCAAATTCTTTCAAGACGAAATAAAAATAATCCAGTGTTAATTGGTGAGCCTGGTGTTGGTAAAACAGCTATTGTTGAAGGCTTGGCACAAAGCATCATTGAGCAACGAGTGCCAGCAAACTTGTTGGACTCTCGTATTTTGAGCTTGGATTTATCAAATGTTGTTGCTGGAACAAAGTACCGAGGTGAATTTGAAGAACGCCTTCGTAACATCATTGATGAACTTCGTGGTGCGAATACCATTGCATTCATTGATGAGCTACATACCCTTGTAGGTGCTGGTGGTGCGGAAGGTACGCTAGATGCTGCTAATATTTTGAAGCCACCACTATCTAGAGGCGAAGTACAGGTAGTTGGTGCTACAACCACAGGTGAATACCACCGATATATTGAAAAAGATGCTGCTTTGGAGCGTCGTTTTCAACCAGTTATTGTATTAGAGCCGTCACCAGAAGAAACCTTAGAAATTATGCGAGGACTGAAGCCTCGTTATGAAGCGCACCATGGTGTAGCAATTCCTGATGAAATCATTGAACTTTCAGTACGTTATGGCGAACGCAGTTTGCCTGGACGTAACTTTCCAGATAAAGCCATTGACCTGATTGATGAGGCCGCTTCTAGAACTAGATTGAACAAAAGCTTAGGTTTTCCAGTTGAGGAATTAGAAGATGGCACTGCAGTGGTTAGCCGTGCAGATGTTGAGGCAGTTGTTGATTCTTGGGGCGGCGTATATGTTGATGAGCGTGATGACACCAAGTTAGCGCAAATTGAAACTGTTTTGAACAACAAAGTTATATCTCAAGAACCCGCTATTGAAGCTTTGTCGGCCGCACTTAGACGGGCTCGAGTCGGCTTGGGTGGTCGCACCAGAGTGTCAGCGTCCTTTTTATTCGTCGGACCGTCTGGTGTTGGCAAGACCTTTTTAGCCAAGCAGTTAGCTATCGAATTGTTTGGAAGTGAACGTGCCTTAGTACGTTTAGATATGTCTGAGTATCAAGAGCCACATACGATTTCAAAACTGATTGGTTCACCTCCTGGTTATGTTGGGCACGAACAAGGTGGAAGGCTTACAGAAGCAGTTCGTAGGCAGCCTTTTTCTGTTGTTCTTTTAGATGAAATTGAGAAAGCACATCCAGACATTTACAACCTGTTCTTACAAGTTCTTGATGATGGTCGCTTAACTGATAGCCTCGGTCGTGCGGTTGATTTTAGACGCGTTATTTTGATTATGACAAGCAACACAGGCTTTAACATTGGTGGCAGTGTTGGGTTTCAAGAGATGGAAGCAGATGTCAGCAGTCCACTGAAGACGGTGTTCAGTCCAGAATTCCTTGATCGTTTAGACGAAGTCATTGCTTTCCAGAGTTTTGATGAAAAAGCAATTACCAGAATTACTGGTAATCTTCTTGATGAAATTCGTGATGAGCTTCGTACAAGAGATATTCAAGTTATCTTTAGTGATGAAGTTGCTTCCTTTTTAGTGGAAAAAATGCCAAAAGGGGAGAGCATTCGCCCAATGCGTGGTTTGATTCGTGAATATATTGAAGACCCACTCGCTTTGGAGTTGTTGCGCTTAGGTGCTGATGAATCTTCTGAAGATGCACTTATTATCACAGTTGAAAATGGCGAGGTTGTTATGTCGCAACCCGTGCCTATGCCGTAAATTTAGAAGGCTTAAAGCTAGCATGTAGCTACATAGTGTTATCTAAAGTATGAAATGAAAAAACTATTCAAAAGCCAATCCCCCCTAGCCCCCCTTAATAAGGGGGGGATTTTTTATGTGATTCTGAGCCCCCTTATTAAGGGAGCGGTGAGCGAAGCGAGCGGGGGATTTTTCAAGAAAACTGCTAAAGTAAAAACCAGTTGGATAGTGATTTGTATATCCTTTGTCTTTGCTGAACTTCTGCCTCAAAAGCAAATCAAAATACAGTCTTTATAGGTATGGTATGAGATGAAAGACTGGCTAGCTGCACAAACTACGATAAATCCAAATAAGATTTTCTTAAATTTTCAATCTGAAACCTATACTTACGCTCAGCTTAATCAAGAGAGCGCATTGTGGGCAGGGCGTTTACAAGCTTTGGGCATTAAGAAAAGAGATGTTGTTGCGGTTCTTTTAAGTAACTCAGTTGAATATGTTGCTATTACCTTTGCTGTGATGCGTTTGGGTGCTGTGTTGCTTCCACTGAATACTAGATTGACCAAAGAAGAATTAGAGTATCAATTAGCTCAAGCGGATGCAACGCTTTTATTGACATCAACTACACTCAAAGAAGATAAGGCGGTAGAAAGCACCTTATGTTTTACGCTTGAACAAAAATTTCCTGAGGTCTTACCTGTATTTGAAAACAATATATCCTTCGATAGTCGCTTTTGTATTCTCTTTACATCAGGCACAACAGGAAAGCCAAAAGCCGTTTGTCTGAGCTTGAAAAACTTTTATTTCAGTGCAAATGCCTCTGCTTATCGGTTAGGTGTTATGCCAAATGACAATTGGTTGTGTGCGATGCCGCTTTATCATGTTGGTGGTTTAAGTATCCTTTTGCGTTCTTGTCTTTATGGTACAAGCGTGACCCTTCATCCAAAATTTGATTTACAAGCTGTCACTAGAGAGCTTTCTGAAGATGTAAGAGCTTCTGTGACAATCGTATCTTTAGTACCAACTATGCTATATAGAATCTTGAATCAAGATGATTTTAAGCCTTCTGTGTCTTTACGTTTAGTGCTGTTAGGTGGCGCTGCAGCTTCACAAGAGTTACTAGAACTGGCACAAGATATAGGTGTCAAAGTTGTGGCGACTTATGGACTGAGTGAAGCCTGTTCACAGGTGGCAACCGTTTTTCCTGAGGCTTGTTATGACAAAGTTGAAACGGTTGGTAAGCCTTTGGTGTTTACCGAAGTCAAAATTGTTGATGAACAAGGTATTGCTGTTGCCTCCAGTAAAGTTGGTGAAGTACAAGTGCGTGGACCAACAGTTATGGAAGGTTATCTAGGACAGTCTAAAGATGTAGAAGAGTGGTTCTCGACAGGGGATATGGGCTATTTAGATGCTGATGGAGATTTATTTATTAAACAACGTCGTAGTGACTTGATAGTGTCAGGTGGAGAGAATGTTTATCCTGCTGAAGTAGAGGCAGTGTTGCGACAAAGTCAATTAGTAAAAGATGTTGTCGTGTTTGCACTTGAACATCCAGAGTGGGGTCAGCAGGTTGCTGCTGCGGTTGTCGTGCAGGAAAATGTGACTTTGGATGAAGCGGAGAAAGATATGCGCCAGCGTTGTGAAGGGCAGTTGGCGGGTTATAAACAGCCAAAAGGTTATTTTGAGACGGATAGTTTTCCAATGACCGCTTCGGGGAAAGTTAAGCGGCTCGAGCTTCCCCAACATCTAAAACTCAGCTAAAATATTTTTTAATAGTTTCTCAAAAGCCTCAGGATTTTCCCAAGGTACTCGGTGCCCTGCATTGTCAATAATATGGTGTTGAATAGCTTCATTTGTGTCTTCTAAATCTTTCGCCTTTTGACAATATTTTAAATCTTCGATGCCTGTAATATAGTGAATAGGAGGGAGCTGCTTGTTTGTAAGTAAAGGCAAGAGATTATCTTGTTTGCCTTTAGAAAACTGAATGAATAATTTTGCGATTGCTTCTCTTGAAAAGTCTTCTTCTTTAGGTGACCTTGGATTGGGTCTACCTTGAAAGATAGCTAGCTTGTTCCATTCGCTAATTAAACTTTCCCAGTCCTCTTTAAGAAATTTCTCTGCCCAGTTTCTATCCCAAGCAAGCTGCTTTTCTTTGCTCGCTTTACTTTCCAACCCTGTGTCAGAAGCAATAATGGTTGCTGTTGTCCAGAGTTCTGGGTGTTGGATAAGTGCGTGGAATCCTAAACGTCCTCCAAGTGAATATGCAATCAAGTGATGCTGGTTTTTTGAAGGGGAATAGCTAGATACTTTAGTACAAAACTCTTTTGCCCAGCTATTAAACTCTTTTGCTTGGCTAAGCCAGAGATTCTCTTTGTGAACTATATAATCTGGTGAGTGGGTTAAGCTAAAGGTGTTCCAAACGTTTGGCTGCTGTAAGTTGCCATGTATAAACCAAAGGTGCTTATTCAAAATTAAACTTATCTGAAAAGGCGCATGACCCAACTAGCAAGGTTGAGGACAATGCTAAGACTAATGCTCACAACAATCATCGATGTAAAAGGAATAAAAACTCGGCTGTTTTCATTTTGGATTTTTATATCTCCAGGTAGATTGCCAAACCAAGTGATTGCTTTAGGAAAATAGTTCCATACAAGTCCTAAGATAACTAGTAAAATACCGATAAGTATTATTAGACGAGCCATACTTAGAGTATAGCAAAAATATAGACGGTGCTGTAGAGGATTTAGGTGTTTGAGCTAATAATGTGAGTCAATAATGTGAGCCAATAGTCATTCTTTCTTCATGGAGTATTTACATATCTCCTAAAGATGGTATAGTGACGAAAAGAAATCTAAAATAGTTGAAGGAGCTTAAGGTATGGCAAATATTGAGAAACACCAAGAAGCAGTAGCTAAGTATGCAAGTCGAGTGGATAAAGGATTGCTAGAAGCAATGACAAAGACTTACAGACTTGTACTAAGTAAGAAAGATTCTGAGTCTGTTGCCTGTGGTGATCCTGAAGAACTTAAGCGTATTCGTCAGAACTTTTTGAAAAAGAAGCTTGGTAGAACAGAATCAGACGAGAAACTAGATAAAGCTATCAAAGATGTCTGTGAAAAAATGAAAGGCTCGAGAAGCAAATCTCGTTTGGCTTTCTACTATTTGCTAGTTGTTAAGTTTAAAGCGAAAGATATTTTTGTAAGCTAAGTAAATATCTTTAGAAAAGAAAGCAGTTAAAAGGCTGAGTGACAGTTTGTCGCTCAGCCTTTTTTATGGTTAGAATTAGTTCAGTTCAAGATAGTTTCTAAATTTGGACCAGCCAAAATGATGTCTTTGCTGACGTCGCTTTGAAACTTGTTAAAGTTTTCTTTAAACATCTTAGCTAAGTCAAGTGCTTGTTTGTCATAGGCACTTTTATTTTGCCAAGTATTTCGTGGGTTTAGTAGATGGCTTGGAACGCCTGGGCAATGGGTGGGCATCTCCAGACCAAAGATTGGGTGCTGCTCAGTTGGTACATCATCTAATTCACCATCAATAGCAGCTTTGAGCATTGCACGGGTATAACTCAATTTCATACGCTCTCCAGTAGCGTAGGCGCCACCTGTCCAGCCTGTATTCACTAACCATACACGCACGTCGTGCTGATCAATTTTCCTACCGAGCAATTCGGCATAGCTCGAAGGTTTGAGTGGCAAAAAGGGTTCACCAAAGCAGGTACTAAATGTTGCAGTAGGTTCAGTGACGCCACGCTCTGTACCTGCAACCTTGGCGGTGTAACCACTTAAAAAGTGATAGAGCGCTTGGTCACGTGTTAATTTACTAATAGGTGGCAGTACGCCAAAGGCATCTGCTGTCAGAAAAATAATGTCACTAGGATGCCCAGCTAACCCTGTCTTACTTGCATTTGGAATATGGCTGATTGGATAGGCTGCACGTGTGTTCTCTGTTTTTGATGCGTCTGTAAAGTCTGTGGTACGGGTGTCATCATCAAAACCAATATTTTCTAAGATTGTTCCAAAGCGCTGGGTTGTTGCATAAATTTCTGGTTCAGATTCAGGTGTGATGTTGATAATTTTTGCGTAACAGCCACCTTCGAAGTTAAAGACACCAGCATTTGACCAACCGTGTTCGTCATCACCAATAAGTGTGCGTGATTGGTCGGCGGAGAGAGTTGTTTTACCTGTGCCAGATAGACCAAAGAACACTGCAACCTTGCCGTCTTCATCATGATTGGCAGAGCAGTGCATTGGCATGACACCTTTAGAAGGTAATTCAAAATTCATAATGCTAAAAAGCGATTTTTTAATTTCACCTGCATATTCAGTGTTTGCTATTAAAACAAGTCGTTCTTTGAGATTCATAGCAACACAGGTGCTAGTAGCACTACCGTGTCTATCTGGATTAGCCCTGAAGCCAGGCATATCAATAACAGTGTAAAGACCTGGACTGTCTGGTGGCGCTTGGCGAATTAGCATGTTCCGAGCAAATAAGCTGTGCCATGCATACTGCGTGATGATACGCACAGGAATTTGATAGCCTTCATCACTACCTACATAGAGATCTTGAACAAAAACATCACGGTCCTGCATAAAGGCTCGTATACCTGCATGCATATTGGCAAATGCATCTGAATCCATGGATTGATTAACAGCACCCCAATCAACTAGATTTTCTGTGTATTCGTCTTTAACGATAAACTTATCGTTTGGTGAACGACCTGTAAACTGTCCTGTATCAACAATAAGTGGACCATTGGCACTGACCTTTGCTTCGCCTCGCTTGATTGCCTCTTCATATAGGGCAGGGGCTTTCAGATTCCAGTGGATATGACTAAACTCTAATCCGTATTCTTCTCTTGTTGCGATATCGGCCATGTTTGATTCATCCTAACGTTCAGTATGGTGAAGTTATATTAGTTGATGCATAGCTTGTTGCTCGTACTTGTGTATCAAAGTAGGTACACAGTAACATGCTCAAAAAGACTAATGACATACTTTTGCCCTCAATTTTGGCAAAAGTATGTGACCGATTCGTTAGCTGTTAGCATTTCTAGGAAATAACTGGACAGACTGAGTGGTTACTGTGTGTTTTTCACAGACACCTGTGTGTTTTGCACAGACACCCGTTTACGAAGCTCGCCGATTAACTGCTGTCGCAGCTAATCGTGTAAGCGCTTCTGTGTTGAATTTTTAGGTGCTAGATTAGTGATTAAACAATTGGTTTTTGTTGCCTTTTTATAGCCAACTGTGCTTGAATTTCTTTTAGTTTCTTAGCATCAATGGGGTTTCTATAAACCACAATAAGACTGAGTATCAAAAATATAATTGGTACAAGTGATGTGAGTAAACGAATTGCCATGAGTGCTGAATCTGGTTGAACTGGCAAAGTTCCATCTGTGACCGTGATATAACCAGACCACTGTAAAACTAAACCTTGTACAAATAAACCAATGGCTATACCAAACTTCTGTAGAAAGACAAAGAATCCGTAAAAAATTCCTTCACGTCTTTGACCTGTTTTGAGTTCATCATCATCCACAACATCTGGTAACAGGCTCCACGGTATAAGGAAAGCAAGGCTAACGCCAACACCAGCGAGGATGCCTAAAATCATCATCAAGGTGATCTGTCCAGGCTGCACAAAGAATAAGCAAACTTGTACAACTATCCAAAAGGGTACGCCGATGTAGTAAACATTTTTTCGACCAATCTTGCGTGCCATCCAACCCCAAAAGAGGATGAAAGCAAAGATTGAAAGCTGTAAACCC
This sequence comes from uncultured Deinococcales bacterium, assembly GCA_937924455.1. Lineage (GTDB taxonomy): Bacteria > Deinococcota > Deinococci > Deinococcales > Trueperaceae > CALGZD01. The sequence continues at coordinate 2,585 of CALDTA010000216.1, read as the reverse complement.
ATGAGGACAAAGGTAAAGTTTGCAGGATTTCCACCGACATAATCACGGTAGTAGAAGAGTAGGAGAGACTGAACAAACTGCACGGCTAGCCATGAGAACATGTATATAAGGAGGACATGTATGAAGGGTTTACTTTGTAGTGCAACTTTGATGCCTTCTAGAATAGATAACTGGTTTTCTTCAGTAACGTTTAAGTTTCTGGAATCTCTTTCTCTTGTAAAGGCAACGACCACAAAGTGTGAAATCAAGATAATTATGCCAATCACAATGCCTTGAACAATATTTCCTTGTATTTGATTGTCAGCAAAGACTTGGTTGACAAGGACATTATAGATAATAGCAGCGAGTAGACCACCAATGACTGAGAAGCTAAAGCGGTACATGTTTAGCGATGTACGTTCTTTTTCGTCTTCGCTGAGTTCAGGTGTTAGTGCTGCATAGGGCACGTTTACTGCTGAAAAACCTAAGTCTAAAAAGATAGCAATGATGATGTAGTAGATGAACTTTGCAGTTTCACCCATATCTGGTACATAGAATTGTAAAAAGTAGGCTATGGCAAAAGGAATTGCGCCAATAAGAATCCAAGGTCTGCGCCTGCCCCAGCGCGTTCGAGTTCTATCGCTCAAGCTACCGATGAGTGGGTCGTTGACAGCATCCCAAATTTTAGCAATTAAGAGGATAAGCCCTGCTTTTCCGGGTTGTAAACCAGCAATATTGATAAGGAAATTTAAAAGAAAAAAGCCTTTGACCATTGAGACCATGGCAACGCCAAAGTCTCCGAAGCCATAGGCTAGTTTTGTTCCTACACTGAGTTTATGTATATCAGGTTTTTGTGCAGATTGTTCTGTTGGTAATACTGACATAGTATCTCCAGGATTTAAAAGATTGGATTTAATACGTCAGTATACTTTATTTTTGTACTCAGTACAAAATTTGATTTAGTAGAAGAGTGTGCCCTAAAAGATGTCAGGAGTTTTGCACGGTTTTTGCAAAACTCGAAAGCGTGACCTAACTACAAAGTTTTATAAAATCAGCCGAAGTAGTTTCTACCCTTCGACAAAAGTCACGCACTTAGCCCCGTCTGCGCTCGAGCAGAAGCATCATTATCAGTGACATGGTAATAAGTAAATCATCATCTCTAGGAATTGTTTCTTGCATCTCAAAACGACGACCAAAGAAGGAAGGTTTTTTGTATAAGGTATAACAGACGTTTCCGTCCATGTCTTTAACGTCATAGTAAGGATTAAAAAAGTAGCCTGTCAGAAAGCCAATAACAGGTATTTCACCTACGATGCCATCGATGAACTTGGCAAATGGATTACCTTCTTCAATAGAGTAGGTCTGATTACCTTGCTCAAAGACTTCGTAGTGGCTTTTCCAAAGTGAGCGAAAACCTTTGCGACGAACTGAACCGTAGTCGAAACCTTCGGGGTCATAAAATGAGTAGGAGGCTGACCAGTCAATGATTCTGTCAGCATGAATCTCAGTAATGAGTTCTTTTTTAGACTTGTCTTTGAAAACTTGGATATGTTCTTTGAAGTTAAAGAGTTTCTGACGCACATAACAGAGCTCGAGCCCGTCAACATCTCGAACTGAAAATTGTGGCGCTAAAGCAGCAACTTTAAAGGTGAAATTGAGTGGAAAGTTCATAGGATTTAAAGTAGCACAAATCTAGATTTTTCTTAGTGTTTCTCAAGTGTTTCTGAAAAATGTATGAATGTTTTGAGCTTAATTAAGTATTCAATTGTAATAAGATCTGAATCGGTTCTGCATTTTATATCTGATGAAAATTATTTTGTTGCTCTATTTTCCCTTCCAAATAGGGTCACGCTTTTCAGCGAAAGCTTTCGGACCTTCAATAGCATCTTCTGAAACAAGCATTGCCTCATAAGTTTTTAAATCACCACTTCGCATTTTTGCGTAACCATCTTTTGTATCCAGCGCAGCAGTCGCACGGGTAACTTCTTTCACCGAAGCGATAGATAATGGCGCAGCTTGGATGATGGTTTTTGCAAATTCTCTAGCCTTATCCATCAACTCAGCTTGAGTAACGACTGCATTTACCAAGCCCCATTGCTTAGCTTCATCAGCGGACATTCTACGACCTGTCAAAAGCATTTCCATGGCAATGTGGTAGGGAAGACGTTTAGGTAGTCGGAGCGACGCAGCATCTGCTAGAACACCAACAAAAATTTCAGGTGTAAAGAACTGGGCATTATCAGCAGCAACAATCAGGTCACAAGCTAGTGCTAATTCAAAGCCACCACCCACAGCCAAACCATTCACCGCAGCAATGATAGGTTTGTTTAAATCATGCAACTCAGTTATGCCAGCAAAGCCACCAACACCATAGTCACCGTCAATATCTTCACCTTCAGCAGCAGCATTTAAATCCCAACCAGCCGAAAAGAATTTTTCACCACCACCTGTCAGGATGGCAACTCGCAAGTCAGGATTGTCTCTAAAATCACTAAAGAGTTGCCCCATTTCTCGACTGGTGACTGCATCAATTGCATTTGCTTTGGGTCTGTTTAGTGTGACTTCTAGAATTTTACCATTGGTTACAACGTCTAAGCTTGACATAA
>CALDTA010000215.1:0-3233 GCA_937924455.1 uncultured Deinococcales bacterium | reverse complement strand
CTTTAAAGTATTACGACAAGTATTTTAATAGCTATTTTAGCAAGTGTTCGACAGCTAGTACTTTAACAAGCGAAGATGTGAGAGTTTACAGGTTCAGTACTTTTAGAACGAGTCATTAAAAAGTCCTCTTGTTAGACAGTTAGCAAAGCATCCCGAAAAAGTTCAGCTACTAGAACTACTCATTATTTTAGCTATGTTATAGGCGAAATGTTATTGACAACTAGGATTATAAATTATATATAATATGTAAAACTAGGTCAAACAAGCAATTATATTAAAGCGAAGGGAGTTTTTATCAATACGGTTAAAGACACACTCATCGAATATCTTCGTGATGAAATCATTCGAGGTGTTTGGCAACCTGGACAGAAATTGCGACAAGAAGAACTTGCTAGTCGTTTTGAAGTAAGTGCTATTCCTGTTCGAGAAGCTTTGCGAGAGTTACAAGTTGAAGGCTTAGTAACCAGTTTACCTCGCCGAGGTGCTGTAGTAACTAAGCTAAGTGCTAGCGATATTGAAGATATCTATTATATACGCATCAATCTAGAAGGTATGGCGACAGCTTTAGCAGTTCCTAAACTGACAAAAGAAACGTTAACGCACTTAGAGGATTGTCTTGTTCAGATGGATAACCCTGAACTAGATGCAACCTCGCTAGCAAAGCTCAATCATAGCTTTCACTTGAGTATCTACGAAGCTTCAGGTCGCAAGTATCTTTGTGACCTCATTGAAATTCAAAGACGACGCACACAGCACTATGTCAGGGCACATATTAGCTCAATGAATGCGATGCCTGAGTCACAAAGCCAGCACCAAGCTATCTTAAAAGCTTGTAAAGCAAGTAAAGCTGGGGAAGCAAAAAAGCAAATGCAAGCACACTTAAATAGAGTTAAGCTCGAGCTAATGAGCTACATTGCTGCCAGTGAAATTATAGAAAGCGAACCTGTAAGCACCTAAAAGAAGTACAACTGTTCACAACAGTTTCATTACTCGATATTTTCATACAAAATTCTCAATAATAGAATTAAAAAAGGAGCGAAACATGCGAGATTTAACTGAAGCAAACATAACAGAAGCTGTTAAAAGTAAAATCGACAGTAAAGATGAACGCTTTCAGTTCATCATGGAAAAATTCGTAGACCACTTGCACGCCTTTCTAAGAGAAGTTGAACCCAACGAAGACGAATGGTTCAACGCAGTTATGTTTTTGACAAGAACAGGTCAAATCTGTACTGAGGAACGTCAAGAATATATGCTCTTTTCGGATATGGTTGGTGTGACAAGTCTGCTAGATATGATTAATCATCGTTCCGATACAGGTGCGACTGAAACAACTGTGACAGGTCCATTTCACTCACCTTCTGTAGAACTTGAGAATGGTGCAATCATTGCCAATGGTCCTGAGTGGGCACGTGAAGAATATGCCCTGATTAAGGGTCATGTTTATGACACTAAAGGTAATATCATCGCTGGTGCTAAGGTCGATGTTTGGCAAGCAGATGATATTGGATTTTACGATTCACAAGATGAAGCTCAACCAGACATAAACCTCCGAGGTATATTCACGACCAATGACAAGGGTGAATATTGGTTTAGAAGTATCAAACCTAAAAGTTATCCTGTACCCACAGACGGTCCTGTGGGAGAATTGCTTACTGCCATGGGTCGTCACCCGATGCGCCCTGCCCATATTCACATGATGGTTAGTGCGCCAGGATTTCGCAAACTTGTGACCCATGTTTTTGTAGATGGCGATGAGTATTTGGATTCAGATGCTGCCTTTGCTGTTAAAGAAAGTATCATTGTGGACTTTGTTAAAAATGATGACCCTGAAGCTGCTGAGAAGAATGGTTTGCCGGGTCCGTTTTATGATGTGAATTTTGATATTGTTTTGGATTATGAACTTTAGAAGTTACAACTTTAAGAGTTAGAACTTTAATATCTAGAAATTTGGAAGTAAGAAAATTAAACTTAAGAGGACATTTGAGCTCGAGCTTAGGAGAATAGATAAGAAATGCAACTCGTTAATTATAGTTATCAAGATAAGCCACACTTAGGTGTATTGACAGAAGCTGGCATCGTAAACTTACAAGATGCAGCAAAAAAGTCTGGAACCAAAATCCCAAGACGTATGATTAGGCTTTTAAAAAAAGGTCCAGAAGGCTTAACACGTGTTCAAGAGCTTTTAGACTATGCTACTAACAATGACGTTCAAACCCATCAGGTGAGTGACATTAGCTTTTTACCCGTTGTACGTAGACCTGCCAAAGTTTTAGCACTCGGTCGTAACTATGCAGCACATGCTAAAGAAGGTGGCGCAGAACCGCCTGAATATCCGATGATTTTTAATAAGACCTCAACTTCTCTCTTGGGTGCAGAACAAAACATAGTCATTCCACCCATCTCTGACAAAATTGATTACGAAGCAGAACTTGCAGTTGTTATTGGTAAGCAAGGCAAGAACATTTCTGAAGCTGATGCACTTGACCATGTAGCAGGCTATACTATCGCCAACGATGTGACTGCAAGAGATTGGCAACGCCGCACTACGCAATTTGCAGCAGGAAAAATGCTTGATACTTTTGGTCCACTAGGTCCAACCCTTGTTACCAAAGATGAAATCCCGAACCCAGGCAATCTACGCATACAATCACGTCTAAATGGCACAACCATGCAAGATGGAAACACCAGTGCCATGATTTTTAGCGTTGAGTTTTTAATTAGCTATATTTCTAAAATCTCAACTCTAGAAGTTGGCGATGTTATCTTAACTGGTACACCAGAAGGTGTGGGTTACGCACGTAAACCACCTGTATGGATGAAAGCTGGCGATGTTATCGAGATTGAAATAGAGGGTTTGGGTATTTTGAAGAACTACTTAGTAGACGCATCCTAAAAATAGGAAAAATAGGAAAAAATTGTATAGAAATGGTGGGTATCACAACCCACCATTTTCATTACAGAGTTATACCGAAGTGAATCATAAATGTCATAATCACAAACATATCGAAGCGTTGTAACTTGTGTGCCCTTCGGTTCTGATGACAACTTTTTCTGCTAATGGATTATGACTTTCTTCTTTCAGTTTAGTATTAGCTAACTATTCTAGGATATCTAGCTAACTCCGAGAGAACCTCTACCCCATCCTCACGTACAATTACAATTTCTTCTAGGCGTATGCCAAAACGATTTGGTAAGTAAATACCGGGTTCTACAGAAAAAACCATCCCTTC
>CALDTA010000214.1:0-9498 GCA_937924455.1 uncultured Deinococcales bacterium | reverse complement strand
ATTCGTAAAGGTGGAAATAGTGCAGAAGCTGGACTTGAACTCCATTACCCCACAGTGAACACTGCCATGATTCGTGATGGCATCCCACAACGTTGGGACAAAGACACCGAAAAAGCCAAACTTAGCCAAATGACTGAAATGATTTCTAGTATTCCCTTAGCACATTGGGAAGCAAAACTTGAACTAACACCAGCAGAAATCATAGAACACACTCGTCATAGTGGTGATTACACAGATGCGCTTATCAGAGGTTTTTCGGTTGCAAGTTTCAGACAAGCCAATCAGACTTGGGCAAAAGCACTACTTGAGGGTATGCCACCAAGTTTACATACCACCAAGCTTGTTAATTACCTATCGCCTGAGGACTTTTTAAAGGTACTCGACAAGTGGGAAGACAAAGAACTCTTATTAGACAAAAGTAATCCCAAGTTAAAACTACTTCAACGCTGGAATCAGAAATGGTCGGTGAAACTAACACAGTCTGTGCTCGAGCACATCAAACCAGTACCAGACTTGATTGATCAAAGCAAACCACCCCCAGCCTTAGTTCGACAAATTTTAAAAGCAACTTCAACACTTGCACCTGTTAGCAATAGCGAACTACTAAATGAAATCAATCACTGCTTAAACAACTTTAAACAACTCAGCCCTGCTTGGAAAAACCTTTGTACCACTGTCGAAGAGACTTTAAACTTCCGTCAAGAAATGTATCAAGAGATTAAACAATAAGTTAATAACAACATGAACTACTATCAAAATAAGTTACTAACATTCACGAATTTTAAGCCCCTTTATTAAGGGGACAGCGAGCAAAGCGAGCGGGGGATTTAGCCTTTCCACTTCCTTAAAAGAGTAATACCCCCGAAAGTAATAGAAAATCAAAACCCAGAAGATGACTAGGAGAATAGAATGTCACAAGAAACCACCAACAACATCCTTAACGCAGCAGCACCTATCTTACGAGCACATGCAGAAATTCAATTCACTGAAGAGCTTCAAGCACTTCAAGAAGCTGATACCCGTACACGCCCTACCAATTGGAACTTATCACCGTGGGCAGTATCGACTTATATCTTAGGGGGTACGCTTGACAACGGTTTTGTCATCACCCCAAAGTACTTTGGCAATGCTCGCCTAATTGAAATTGCCATAGCTACACTAACCACAGACCGTGCCTTACTCTTAATGGGTATTCCTGGCACAGGCAAGACATGGGTAGCTGAGCACTTAGCAGCAGCTATCTCTGGTTCATCAACTAAGCTCATTCAGGGAACAGCAGGTACCAGTGAAGAAGCTATTCGCTACGGTTGGAACTATGCTAGCCTCATTGCAGATGGACCTAGCGAAGCCGCCTTAGTACCAAGTCCAGTCATGTTAGCTATGCAAGAAGGTAAAATTGCCAGAGTCGAAGAGCTCACCCGTGTTCCTGCTGATGTACAGGATGCACTCATCACTATTTTGTCTGAAAAGCTACTCCCTATTCCTGAGCTCAATAAAGAAATTCAAGCCGTACAAGGCTTTAATGTCATCGCCACTGCTAATGACCGAGATAAAGGTGTCAATGAATTATCCAGTGCTTTAAAGCGAAGATTTAACACCGTAGTCTTGCCACTTCCTGCCGATGCCGATGAAGAAATTAACATTGTCCGTCGTCGTGTTGATGCACTAGGTTCAACCTTGCAAATGCCACTGGAAACACCAGCGATTGACGAAATTCGCCGAGTCGTCACCATCTTCCGTGAACTACGCAATGGTCTTACAGAAGACGGTAAATCTAAACTAAAATCACCAACTAGCACCTTGAGTACGGCTGAAGTTATTTCAGTCGTGAATAGTGGTCTCGCCCTAGCTGCCCACTTTGGTGACGGCAGTTTACAAGCCAAAGACATGGCAGCAGGTTTAGCAGGTGCTGTCGTCAAAGACCCCGTACAAGACAAAGTCATCTGGCAAGAATACTTAGAAACTGTAGTCAAAGAGCGTGAAGGTTGGCAAGACCTTTATAGAGCTTGTAGTGATTTGAATAGTTAAGCATGAACTCTGATATTCATATTTTTGGCATACGCCATCATGGACCTGGCTCTGCCAAAGCTCTCAAAACTGAACTTGAAGCCTTAGCACCTGATATCATTTTGATTGAAGGACCAAGCGATGCCAGTCACATGATTGAGTGGATAGGTCATGAAGACTTAGAACCCCCTGTTGCACTCGTTATCTATAAAGAAGATAACCCTAAACAGGCAGGCTACTTCCCTTTCGCAGTCTTTTCACCAGAATACCAAGCCATTCGCTATGGTTTGTCTCAAGAGCTACCTGTTGAATTTATAGACCTACCTCAAGGCATCATGATGGCTGCCCAAGCACAACTGGCCTTACCGCAAGGCGAGCTTATGAATCAAATGGCAACTTCAGCAGGCTACCAGTCCTATGAAGTTTGGTGGAATGACCTCATTGAACAGCGATTTAATACCACAGGTTTGTTTGATGGTGTAGCTGAGATGATGGATGCCTTGCGTTCTCAGGATAATGCCGTTGCTGTACCAAAAGCCATTCCAGCAGAAAAATTGTTAGAGCATATTCCAGCAGAGGCATTAGCAAAACTATCTCCTGAAGATATTGAGCAACTAAAAGCTAAACAAGCCGAAGCTATCAAAAAAGGTGAAGACCTAGCCGAAGCTAGAGAAGCACATATGCGTGAGCGAATTCGTGATGCACAACATCAGGGTTATGAAAAGATTGCTGTTGTTTGTGGTGCATTTCACGGTCCCGCCTTACAAACTGAAAAACTTAGTGATACAGAATTAAGGTCTACAGATAAAGCGCTTTTAGAACAGTACGAAACTATAGACATAGATATGGCGTGGGTTCCGTGGAACTATATGCGTTTGTCAAGCTTTGGTGGCTACGGTGCTGGCTTGCGTTCACCTGGCTGGTATCAGCACCTTTGGGACATGCGGGCAGAAACGCCCAGAGACAGTAGCATCGCCTGGCTCAGTAAAGTGAGTAAGTTGCTACGTAAAGAAGGCTTTGACAGCTCTGCTGCCCACGTCATAGAAAGCTTACGCCTTGCTGAATCTCTTGCAGCTATTCGTGATCTCCCCTTCCCTACACTTAAAGAATTAAACGAAGGAATTATCACTGTGCTTTGCTTTGGCAACACAGTGCCTTTACAGCTTATTCAAAAAGAGCTTGTTATTGGTGATCGCATGGGCTCTGTCCCGATAGATGCACCTATGGTTCCCTTACAAAGGGATCTGTATTCGGAGCAGCGTCGTTTACAATTACGTCCTGATGTTGAAGCTAGCACCCTCAATCTAGATTTACGAAAAGAATTAGACCTTGAACGTTCACACCTACTCCATAGACTCAAGCTATTAGCCATACCTTGGGGCGAAATTGTACCCATCCGAGCAAGATCAGGAAACTATAAAGAAGTGTGGCGACTGGAGTGGAAACCTGAATTTGCACTTAAGGTTGTGGAAGCTTCTCAATGGGGTAATACCATCAGGGAAGCCAGTCTGAGCTATGCGCAAGAACAAGCAGAAAAATCTGAGAACCTTGCAGGACTCACAGAACTGCTTGATAAAGTTATTCTTGCAGACTTACCAGAAGTTATCGAAGTGCTTATGCAGCAGCTTGAAGACAAAGCTGCACTCAGTAGCGATGTCTTACACATGATGTCTGCACTACCGCCTCTAGTACGGATTTCACGCTATGGCAGTGTGCGCTCGACTGACAAAGGTTTAATCAATCAGGTTATCGAAAGTTTAGTAAAGCGTATTTGTCTTTCTTTGCCAACTGCAAGCCAGAACATTGCTCAAGATGTGGCAAGTGACTTGCTCGAGCACCTCAACCGTACCCACAGCATTATCATCACCTTACGCAATACAGAATTCACAGAACTTTGGAATACAAGTCTAACTGAAATTTGCGATAGCAAAACAAGCCACGGGCTTCTTGCAGGCAGAAGTTGTCGCATCTTATTTGATGCAAAGAAGCTTAGTCATGACGACACCATTTTGCAAATACAACGCAACCTCTTTCTAGAACCTATCACCAATCAAGAACTAGAACAACTGATGCAAGCTGCCTTTTGGTTAGAGGGTTTCCTCAAAGGTAGCGACCTACTATTGTTACATGATGAACAACTATGGCACTTGATAGATAAATGGGTGAATGACTTAGACGGTGAACGCTTTGTTCATATGCTGCCACTTCTGCGAAAAGCCTTCTCAGAATTCAGCGAGTCCACAAGACAACAAATTCGTGAGAAACTCCATGCTGAAAAAAATGCAGATACATCTGAAACAAAACATTACAGAGAATATGACCAAGAAAGCGCAAAAGCCATGCTGCCTTTTATAGAAATGATTTTAGGATAATCATGACCAAAACAAATAAAGCTCATCCTCAACAAGAAAAATCAATACTCCCGCCTTTAGAAAAGGAAAGTTGGGGTGATAACTTCCACCAAAGCAGTTTGATTTCTATACTAAATACAAACACAATCTCTAACAATACAGATAACAATGCTAATCCAAGTCTACAAGACAATATTATGGTAAACACTGACTCAACACCAGTTGATACCTCAACTACCGAAGAAGCTTCAGTACCGATCATTATCGAACGTGACCGTCGCTGGCGACTCATCCTTGGCAAAGATGAAAATAATCAAAAGCAACAACAACCACAAAGTCAACTTATGGAAAGTGAAGCTGAAAGCTCCGAATCTGACGAAGGTGGTGGTGATGAGGAAGGCAATAGCAGCGACGGCTTATCTGACGAGGATCAAGCAATGGATGATGCACTTGACTCACTCTATGGAGAAGGCGACATGGGTGGCAATGCCGACTCACAACCAGATATTGCCCGAACACTTGGAAATATCCATCGTTACTTCCCTGATGCAGTTGTACAAGTCATGCAGCAAGATATTCTTAAGAAGCTTAATCTTCGAAAGATACTCGCTGAGCCAGAATTACTAAAAGAAGTCAAACCAAATATAGAACTTGTTAGTAAGATACTCATGCTCAATGCAATCTTGCCAGCAGAAACCAAAGAAACAGCTCGGCAAATTGTCCAAAAACTGGTTGATGAACTCAAAGAAAAACTTGAGTATCCACTACTGCAAGCCATCAATGGTAGTCTCAATCGTTCAATTCGTATTCGCAACCCTCGCAAACATAAAGACATCAACTGGTACAAAACTATTCATGCAAACTTAAAGCACTACATGCCAGAAAAACGAACCGTCGTACCTGAAAACCTTATCGGCTACGGTAAACAGCGTTCTTCCCTGCATGATGTTGTTTTATGTATTGACCAAAGTGGCAGCATGTCAAAATCTGTCGTTTACGCCAGTATCTTTGGCTCAGTCATGGCATCACTACCAGCAATCAACCTTAAACTTATCCTCTTCGATACTGCAGTTGTTGACATGACCGAAAAGCTTCAAGATCCTGTAGACATGCTCTTTGGCATTCGTTTACGTGGTGGCACAAATATTGACAGAGCACTTACATATTGCCAACAACACATAGCTAGACCAAAAGATACTGTCATGGTCCTCATCAGTGATTTGTTCGAAGGTGGCAATAAAGAAAACATGAAAAGACGTGCTGCTGATCTCGTAAGTTCAGGTGTCAATGTCATCGTACTACTCGCTCTGAGTGATGATGGTTCACCTCGTTACGACAAAGCTATGGCAGCAGACCTAGCAGCTCTGGGTATTCCCTGCTTTGCATGTACCCCAAAACACTTCCCTGATTTAATGGGTACAGCACTCAGCGGACACGATGTACGAGAATGGGCAAGCTCCAACAATATTGCTGTATCTTAAAATTTTACCTGATATTAACGCTAAACTTAACGATAGTATCTTATGCTATATAAGACGCAACGGAAGCATTTGTCTTCTAACCAACTCCATATTGTCCCCAATATGGAGTTTTTTATTATTAATTATCAACTAACTGCGTAGTTTTGCGTCCTCTAAAACGGTTGAACATCACAATACCTGCTAAAACAAATATTACAATATTCATAGCAGCTAAAGGCTTTTCACCTGGACGAGATAAATGTAGCAAGGTAGCTAAGACCATAATGACCATAAAGCCTAATGCAGCAAAAGCACTCAGCCTATGCATCCGTTTTATTATCAGTGGTATTAACAGTGCCAATCCACCAAGTAATTCAACACCACCTATAGCTCGCACCATTAATTCGGGAAACAAATATACCCAACTCATTGACGAAGCTAAAGTATTAATAGGAGCAAACAGCTTCATACAACCTACGAGTGTAAACAATATTCCTAATAAAATTTGGATGCCTGTGACTAATCTATTCATGCTATAAGTGTATCGCATTGTCAAAACAAAAGTCATCACACAGCTATCACAACCGAATAAGATAAAAGTGAACTTATGAAATACCTACTACAAAACTGTAACGTTGTGCTATTCCTAGACTCTGAAGAAAAATAGAAAAACTGGTATAAGAGAATTTTCTTATACCAGTTCACTAGTTGAACTTTAGTTCACCTGAGTTTATGTAAAATCTTTAATGATAGCGATCCCAACGTGCTTTCCAATGACTTAAGTACTGTAATCGCCATTTACTAATCGACGCTTGCGCCGCTGCTTGATTTTCACAACAATCAATATAGTAGTTCGGATAAGCTTCGTTATATCGCTTGTACTGTCCTGCCCAACTCTCAGCAGTAGGATCATTTACATTACCCACTTTACCAAATTTTGGCGATATGAAATACAACAATGTAATTGAATCTCCTTCTTTCAAACCAATGTTTCCATACGCAAGTGGGAACTTATCTCCTGGACCATGCCCACGAATATTAACATCTATAAAGGCTTGAGAAGACCATTCACCTGTCTGAACGCCACCTCTAAAAACACCTTCATAGGTATTTCTAAAGCCAACTCGACTGGAATTATCAATCCAAAATAGCCCTGGAACTCTTGTAGTCATAAAGTTAAATACATAATCTCTAGAACCAAGGTCCATATCAGAATTTACATTACCAATGCTAAAAATTCGGATTGAAGAAGCAATAGATGGGTCATCATGCAACGCCTGTGCAACATCTGTCATAGGTCCCCACACCAAAATCCATAGTGGTCTGTCGTCTCCACGCTCACGACCAAGTCTCACTTGTTCAATAATCTGGTTAGAACCTTCAGAAGCTAAACCAGCTCTTGGTGCCCCTTTAGGATATTTACCGATAGTCACTTTCGATAGTAATGAGGCTTCAGTCGCAAGCTCTGGATAACCTTTGGCACGCAAGCTATCAACTTCCACGTCACGAATCGTTTGCTTTAGTAACGGAGGATTAGGATCAAAGCCGTCCCAACTTACTGATGCAACAAGTCCTTCAATATCAAAAATATCTGAGTAATGTAACAAACGATAAATAGATTGCATATCATCAGGGTCCCAACCCACATCAGCAGTTACCAAAAGACGATACTTTTCATTTTTTGGTTCTGGCTCAGGCTGTGGTTCTGGCTCAGGTTGCGGCTCTGGCTCAGGCTGTGGTTCTGGCTCAGGTTGCGGCTCTGGCTCTGGTTCTGGCTGTGGTTCTGGTTCAGAAAGACCAACCTTTAAAGATACTGTAGCCACATTACTAAATAATTGATTGTCACTAGCTCTAAATCTAAAACTATCTTCCCCCACATAAGCTTGATTTGGAGTATAGGTGACCTTGTTACCATATACAGTAGATAACGTTCCATGTTTTGGTGTATCCACTAAACTGTATGTCAGAGCGCTATTTTCTAAATCTTGAGCCTCTAGCAAAATTTCAGTGTCTGTGTTCTTAGTTATCGTAACTGTTTTAGCATTTGCGATAGGAGCATCATTTACTGCGATAACTTGAATGCTAACCGCAGTTTCTTCACTTTCAACACTTCCATCAGAAACGACAAAATGCAGACTATCTTCACCATTAGTATTTGGATTCGGTTTATAGCGCAAATTGGGTGCTGTACCTATAAGTTTTCCTTTTGCTGGCGCTTTAGTAATTCTATAACTTAGTTGATCGTCATCAGCATCAGATGCACTTAAAACAATACTCAATTCCGTATCTTCTTGTGTTTTTAATGCACTAGTTTGTGCAACAGGTGCTGTATTATTTTTGCTAGCATCCAACACGTAAACATAATAAAACTGTTTAGATTGTAATCCACCATTATCAGTAACTACGAGTTCGACTGCATGTCCACCAATATGTTCTTTGGTAGGCAAACCTGCAATCACGCTTTGATTATTTTGTTGGGTGAGCTCGAGCCAACTTGGTAACTTTGAGGCAGTTACAGCAAGCTGACTTCCAAAATCTGGATCGTCTACCACTATTGTGTAATCGTATTGCTTATCTTGTGCAATTCGAGTTATAGGCTTACTAACAAAAACAGGTGGTCTACTTGTATTATTGGTATTACTACCACTATTTGATGGTATAGACGTCTGCGTAACTGAAGTGTCAGTCGAAGGTAACTGATTATCAAAGATAATATCATCACCACAACTTGTTAAAAACACAAGCACTCCTAACACCATAAACGTGCTAATCACCCTATGTATTGAGAAAATCATTCATATGCCCCTACTTACAATTCAAAATATAAGGTTTGACTTAATAAATTTTGTAAATTGTGGAATAGGAGTCATACCTTGAGTATGCCGCCTCACTATGCCCCTAAAAAAGTCAAACAAAATCAAGCTAGGGTAGCAACAGCTAGTTAGGCTTTTGTGTCTGATTTTTGGAAGACAGTTATCAAAACATTTCTTTCACCTATATGCAACATACAAGCTCACATAAATATATTAGCGTTTCCACGATTCACTGCAACAGCAGTGAATCGGCGAGCTTCGTAACGAGTAAGAATTAACTCACTCAGTGTGTACAGTTATTTCGTAGAAACCCTGAAAGTAATACCGATTCAAAATGAATCGATATTACGGTTACATTCTACTTTTATAATCTATATTTAGCAGTTCCACGATTCACTGCAACAGCAGTGAATCGGCGAGCTTCGTAACGAGTAAGAATTAACTCACTTAGTGTGTACAGTTGTTACGTGGAAACGCTGATTATAGCAATTTAATAATTAATACCGAAGTGAATCATAAATGTCATAATCCCAGTCAATACACAAGGTTTTCAAGCCTTTATCCTTCGGTTATTTCGCAATCTTTGCGACTATATCTTTATGACATTCATCTTTCAGTTTAGTATAAGTGCTACATATTGCCTTATTATTGCCTTATTATAGTTGCAGACTCATTAAGAGAAGAATCGCTTTCTCGCAACATGAAGGCATGATTCAAAATGTAGTATCTATAAAACTTCAAAAAAACTTCAAACTCTACTACGTATACGCAATTATTAGAAGAACACCACTAAATTAATTTAGCAGTGTTCTTTACAAGGAAAAACTTTTATTCAGTAGGGAAGAGGAACTTATTGAATGTTTGCTG
>CALDTA010000213.1:0-3442 GCA_937924455.1 uncultured Deinococcales bacterium | reverse complement strand
GGAATCTTCTTCCCAGGATTCATAATATTCTTCGGGTCAATCCCCTGCTTAATAATCTGCATGATGTTCAGTGCATTACCATGTTCTTCACGCATATACTTCATTTTACGGATACCAACACCATGTTCACCCGTAACTGTGCCGCCATACTCAATCGTCTTTTGCAATAACTTATGGTTAAGCACATTAAGCTTCTCTTCTTGCTCATCATCAAAGAAAATCAGTAAATGATAATTGCCATCACCGACATGTCCTACGATTGAGGTCTTAAAACCTTCTGCTTCACAAGCATCCAAAGAATATTCGACAGCTTCAGCAAGCTTCGCTATTGGCACTGCCATATCTGTTGAGATATTGCGTTTGTCTGGTTCAGAAGCAACCATTGCATAAAACAGATTATGTCTTGCTTCCCAAAGCTCACTAATCTCTTTAGGGTCACTGCTTGATTCAAAGACTAATGCACCCATGTCTTTAGCAAGTTCTTCAGCAATTTCCATCTCACTAGCTATACCAGCTTTGTTGCCTTGGAACTCCAAAAAAATCGTCATCTCTTCAGGATAATCACGCTCATAGTGTCTGTTTACAGCCTTGATGCTCATAGGGTCAACAAGTTCACAACGAGCAACAGGAATGCCAGCTTGAATGAGTGAACTAACATAGCTTGTAGCTTCAGGGGCAGATTTGAAAGCCAGCCTAGCTGCACTCACTGCTTCAGGCAAACCAACTAGTTTTAGACTGACTTCTGTAATAACACCAAGCGTACCTTCAGAACCACAGTACAGTTTTTTGAGGTCATAGCCACTACTGCTCTTTCTGGCTGTCGTACCTGTACGGATGATTTCACCTGTTGGTGTCACTACTTCAAGCGCCAGAACATAGTCTGATGTTACGCCGTAACGCACAGCCATCGTCCCTGAAGCATTGGTTGCAATCATTCCGCCAATGCTGGCATGTGCGCCTGGGTCGATAGGAAAAAACAAACCACTGCGTTTAGCGTGATCATTTATTTGAGGATAGGTAATGGCTGGTTGACAAACAATCAACAAATTTTCAGGCTGAAAAGATAGAATTTTATCCATCCGCATCATGTCTAACGAGATGCCACCATTAAGCGGAACTGTGTGTCCTTCAAGAGAAGAATTAACTGCAACAGGTGTTACTGGAATTTCATTCTCAAAAGCAAAACGCATAATCTTTTGTACATCATCTGTAGATTCTGGATAGACCACTACATCTGGTAATTTGACAATGCTATCAAAAGATTCGCCTTTTGAATGCTGCTCCAAAACTGCCTGTGAAGTACTCACTTGGTCTTCTTTTAAGAATGTCTTTAAGGTTTCAATCATATTGCTGATGAGTATATCATCTAATCTACCAATTCAATCAGTTTGTAGACTCAGCACAAGAGCGTAAATCGCAAGTACTATTGCAACTACGCCCCATACAATCACAGGTATAACAACAAATTCAGATGTCCTATCTTTTTGAAACATGAAATAGCAAAAAATGAGGCTAAGTCCATTCATCACAATGGTCTCAATCCAAAGTCGTCTCTGAGACATTTTCAATTTGTTGCGAAATAATCGTATGTATCTTACAAATAGTGTAATACCGAAGTGAATCATAAATGTCATAATCCCAGTCAATACACAAGGTTTTCAAGCCTTTATCCTTCGGTTATTTCGCAATCTTTGCGACTATATCTTTATGACATTCATCTTTCAGTTTAGTACAATACCCCATATAAACAGTGGTATCGGTACAATTGCGTAAAGTGCAAACATCACACCCAAAATAAAGAGGTCCGTAGAACTGAAAATCAGAAAAAGTGCTGGGATCGCCAAGGCAGTACATATCAAAAAACAAGCTACAATAAATACTTGAGCTATTCTTTTTTGAGTCGTCAAATTACTTTTCCTTCAGAATCCATTTGTAAATTAGCTTATACCGTGTCCGAAAATATCGTTAATAAAGTAACCAGCTTGAATCGTCAGGTGCTCAACCATATTCCGCAACACGCTTAGATTCCTTAACTTTTTAACACTTCGAATTAATTAACGAATTAAGCGGAATTGGTATTAACAGCTATTCACAAAGCTAACGACCTGAAAGCTAACGACCTGTAGGTGCAAACACCCAATCACCAAAGCTTGACATAAAAGTACCCTTGAACTTAAAGGCTAATATTTTCACGTCAAAATCGCCTGACATATCCGTAATCACATAACGGTCGCCTTGTGGTTCATAGAGCATGGTTGAATTTGTCATAGGACTATCTTCATCCAATGCTAAACGCACTAACCACCGGTTACCTTGTGCCTCAACACTTGCACCTTCACAAAATTCTTCTGCGCTATCTTCTTCACCGTCTTCTGACTCAGGTCTACCACCCATTGGGAAAGGTAAGAAGCTTCGCTCAAAAGTAACTTCACGAATCCACTCACCATCATCAGGATTTTTAAAGTGGTCTGCCTCTTGATACATAAGTTCATTACCATTTGCTCGAACTACATTGATAACGCTCTTGTAGGTTTGAGCATCCGCAGTTGCATCTTCCCAAGCATGAACCAAGGCTGTACAACTTGGGGTGATGCCATCTCTAGCAACGCTTTGAGGTGTGACCGTTTCACGCACGACATCTTGTACAGCATTTTGTACGGCATCTTGTGCAAGAACAGTTGAAACACTAATAAGGCTAAGTAAAATAAAAATTGAAGATAGATGACGCATAATCATTAGTTTAATTTCTTTTAAAGTAGAAATATGTATCTGGAGCTTAAATGCTACACTAATTGATACATCTTTATACATCTGCCAATTTGCTTGAGTAATCAATCTGAAAGGAAAGGCACATGACAACCTCTATATCAAAATTAGCGTGGCGCAATCTCTGGCGACACAAACGCCGTACACAGCTACTGTTGGCAGTTGTGGCTTATGCAACGCTTGCTATTATCTTTTTTTGGTCGTATTACGAAGGCTTTGTAAATGTGCTGCTTGGTGGTCAAGCCCGTTACTTAAGTGCGCCTGTCATGGTGCAAAGTGAGGCATATCTGAATGATCCTGATCCTGAAAACAGCTTAATAAGCTTAGGGTTCAGTCAAAATTTAAATCAAATTGAAGGCATTAGGGGTTATGCGCCACGATTAGAATTTCAAAGTTTGATGCGCTCCCCTTATAAAACACTTGGTTCACTGGTACGTGGCATAGACCCCAATCTTGAAGCTCAGGTTAGTAATCTACCTATGCATATGACTGAAGGGCGCATGATTGAAGCATCTGGTGAACTGGTATTGGGGTATGAATTGGCAGAAGAATTAGATGTGCGTTTAGGTGAACGTCTGGCGCTAGATGTGCAATCTCTTGCTGGGGCGCAAGCAATTGGCTTAAAGGTTGTTGGCTTAATTAATAGCAATATTATTCCAGTCGATAAAGGCATGGC
>CALDTA010000212.1:0-3077 GCA_937924455.1 uncultured Deinococcales bacterium | reverse complement strand
AATACTTACAAAAGGAATTAGGCTAGTAACATACCTATGTGGATTCAAAAAAGCATTCAACTAAGTGCAAAACCTCGTGGCTTTCACCTCATAACCAATGAAGTTCTACAACAGCTTCCAGAACTGCAAGAAGTTTCTATCGGCATACTCCACATCTTCATCCAACACACTTCAGCTTCGCTATCGCTCAATGAAAATGCCTCTCCCGATGTTCGTAGAGACATGGAAAAACACTTCAACGTTCTTGTTCCTGAAGATGTTGATTACTTTGAACACACCTACGAAGGCTCGGATGACATGCCCGCACATATCAAAGCTTCGCTGCTTGGCTTTTCAGTATCGATTCCTGTAACAAACGGCAAGCTTGCGCTCGGCACATGGCAGGGAATTTATCTATGTGAGCATAGGAATCATGGTGGACAACGCAAACTCATTTTAACCTTGCAAGGAGCGTGAAAAGCGAAATCCCCTTCAATCCCCCTTTTTTTCAAAGGGGGAAGCTAAAAGCTTTTAGTCCCCTCCTTTGAAAAAGGAGGGTTAGGGAGGATTTCGCCTTTTAAAACTTCGTCGCCTTATTCGCAAAAAAACTAGGCATATGTTTATTCAATGGCGTATCAATTCTATCCTCACGCCAATAATCTTCATAGAAACCAGTAATAGCAAAACCTGCTTTAATCTGCCCACCCAATTGATCTTCATAGCTGTGGCTAAATTCTAAAGGCCAGCCTTGTTCTTTATAACGAGCTAATTTGGCTTCTGTAAAGCTTTCAACATCGCTGTAAGGAAGTATATTCTGTACTTCAAGTTCACCCTTATCTAACTTATCTATATCAAAAATATAGACTGCTGGATTATTGTAGCCCGACAGCAAACTACCACCTGTCCTGAGAACCCGAAAACATTCATTCCACACAGGTTGAAGCTCTGGACAAAAACAATTGGAAACTGGATTAACAATCAGGTCAAAGCTACTGTCTTCAAACATAGATAAATCACGCATGTCGCCTTGGACAATCGCCAGTTCTAATCCATCTCGCTCAGCAACAAGCTTATCCTGCTCTAATTGCTTTGCAGAATTATCAAAAACAGTTATGTTAGCGCCAACAGCGGCCAAAATCGGTCCTTGCTGCCCACCACCAGAAGCCAGACATAACACATCTTTACCCTGCAAATCACCAAACCACTCACGTGGTACGGCTTTAGATGGCGTAAGGATAATTTCCCAATCGCCCTCTTGGGCAGCAGCAACCGCTTCACTACTTACAGGTTTAGTCCATTCATTACCAGCATCCACCTGTTTATCCCAAGCGCTTTGGTTATAAGATACGATTTCTTGTAATTTACCTTCTTTTAGTTTCTCTGGCTCACTCATTTAGGACACCCTTTAATAATGAACAAAAACAAGACATCCCCTAAAACGGTTGATATTCCATCTTCTTACCTCTTCTTACCGCAAGGGTTAGTTCATTTATTTAAGTCTATGACATAGACACTCAATTTGGGAAGTTCCAACTTACTATCATCTAAAGTCATTGTACTTTGCGTAGTCAACTCTTGCACTATATCCAAATTGTCATACCCAAAACTAGCTAAATCAACGGTCAATGCTTTATTAGCTACATTTGCAAGCACCAGCAAACGCTGATCATCCACTTGTCTTTCCACTTGTCTTTCTACAGCTAGTAATGCTCTGTCTTCAGTATCTAACACAACTGTTTCACCACTGTGTAGCGCTGGATGCTGCTGCCGTAGAGCAATCATCGCCTTGTAATGATTCAGCACCGAATCTTCTTGTGTTTCTTGAAACTCAACGCTTAACTCAGCTTTATCACTACTAAAACCCTGCCAAGGCGTTTTGCTACTAAACCCAAAATGCTCGCTTGCATCCCACATCATCGGGGTACGTTTGGCTTCATCCGCATCTGCTTTAGCATTTGGCATACCAATTTCCTCACCGTAATACATAAAAGGTATACCTGGCAACGTAAAGAGCAAACTAGCAGCAAGCTTTATTCGATTTGTATCTCGTCTTATTGGACTAATCGAAGTAGCAGGACGTACTTGGTCATGATTTGAAACAAAGGTTGCTTGCTGTACACCTTCTGGATAGACCTTGTTATCTTGATTTAGCATAAAAGCTAAATCCCTAGCACTTCGCTTTTGCAGTGCGCCCAACACTGCGCCATAAAGTGGGTAGTTAAATGACATATCTAGCTTGCCATCGGTGTGGTACTTCGCAATAGTGCTTGCATCGGTCCATGTTTCCCCAACCATAAACGCATTTGCATCCACGCTTTTTATAAACTCCTGCATATCTGCTAACCATGCAAAATTGGCTGGTGTATTGCGAATCATCCCTGCTTCATTTTCAATAACATGTTGAATAGCATCAACCCGAAAACCATCCACCCCTATATCTAACCAATGCATCAGTATCTTCTTAGTCTCAGCAATCACCACAGGATTTTCCTGATTCAAATCAGGCATACCACTCCAAAACAAACCAAGGTAGTAGCCAGTTTCTTTTTTATGCCACGCAGGTGCACCACTCACGCCACGCCATCCAGGATTATCGTCTCGCCAAAGATAGTAATCACGAAAAGGCTGTTGATTCAGCTTGGCACGAATAAACCACATATGTGCTTCACTTGAGTGATTCACAACAAGGTCAATGATAATTTTGATGTTGCGTTCTTTAGCAGCAGCAAGCAGCGCCTCAAAATCTTCTAAAGTGCCATAGTCAGGGTGAACATCATAGTAATCGGTAATATCATAGCCGTGATAACTAGGACTTGGGTGAATAGGCATGAGCCAAATACCTGTCACACCCAAGTCTTGCAAATAATCTAGTCGCTGTGTGATGCCATTAAAATCACCAATGCCATCACCATCACTATCTTGAAAACTGCGGACAAAGATTTCGTAATAAAGGTCTTGTGCTTTTGAATTTGAAAAAATGCTTAGGCAAAGTGCCAAACAAAAAATACTAAGTATAGCTAAAAGAAGTTTTTTGGACTCAGATGCTGTATTCATTAACTACTATTATTAGATTGAATTAGCTCTAATAGCAATAGTGG
>CALDTA010000211.1:0-3498 GCA_937924455.1 uncultured Deinococcales bacterium | reverse complement strand
CCCAAGTTGTGAGCTTGAAATTGATGGTGGCGTCAATAAAGACACAATTGCCAATGCTGCTTTAGCTGGTGCAAATGTATTGGTTGCTGGCAGTGCTGTCTTTAACGATAAAGATAGCATTGCAAATAATATTGATAGCCTTAGAGGACTTGCAACGAACGCTACTCTATAGTCTTATCGCTATAAGTTACTCTTTTAAATCTACAAACTTACAATTTAAAACAGGCTGCCCTCGGTACTTAGGTAATTGCGGATGGCTACACATGACAAAGTGGCTGTCCTTGCTGGTGGATACAAGCTTTGCAAAGGTGCAGACACCACACTGACCACCATAGGCAGCTTTGAACAATAGTCTTTGTTCTTCTTCTACAGCACTATTCTGTGAAGAATCTTTTTGTATATCTTTAGATTGTTTCTTTTTGAAAAACATGCTTTGTTTTATAAGGTACGCTTCATGCACCGTTTTTAGTGCCTATCAACCTGTGTATCAATCTGTGTATCAATCTGGGTATCAACCGCAAAAAAATTGGACAGAAAGGTAGGATGGGCTATGCCCTCACATTCTCTTCCTATCCATAAAAATCAGTTTAAACTAGACACACTCGCTCACTAAAATGCTTAGTGAACGTGCTCAAAAAGCTCATCGGCTAAATCAAAGAGCATTTGTCTTGTTAGCAAACGTTTACCCTCAACCAAGCCCTTTTTGTCTTCGCTGTATTTGAGCTTGCGGTAGGTGTGCGACTCAAAAGGATGCAGCACTGCTTCTTTAAAAACAGCGTGTCTGGGGCTAGCGCTGAGCATCAAAACAGGATTGCCGTCATTATCGGAAAGGCTTGCACTCATGATAGTTGTTGGCAAATCAAAAGGACGCTCCATACGGTAAATGTAATCTGGAAAGTCTGCTTCTTTTTCAAACATTGCTTTGTCTTTTCCATCGGCGTATTCTTGCATCCAGCCAAGAAGCTCTGCCCATGACACATAAAAAGCAATTTCTTTTTCGGTTAGCGGTTTTGTAGCAGTATCGCTCATAGCTACAGTGTAGCAGACTAAGCGCTAACAGACTTGTGACTAACGGAATGCCTGACCACTTTAAAGTACTTTAAAGCGCTTTAAAGTACCTAAAGCACTTTACCAAATAGTTTTGATTTTCTTGAAACTTCTCAGTTTTTCATCTTTGCTAACAAGACTTGCCCCCAAACTCAGGGCAGTTGCCACGATAATTCGATCAGCTGGGTCAGAATGTAAGTCTAGTTCAATTGACTTAATGGCAATGCGGTTACTGACAGGTACAAAGGTTATGAAGGGTAAGGCTTCTGAAGTAGCAATCCAGTCAGTAACTTCTCTGTCTAAGGTTAATCTCCCTTTCTTTACTAACATGCCAACTTCCCAAGCACTGAAGCTAGAAAGATAAAAACCTGTATGTTTGGCTGCATTGTCAATAGTTTCTCTAGCTTCTTTTGAAAGCTGCTTTGGGTCATGCACCCACCATATCCATGCATGGGTATCCAGTAAAATCACTCTAGTAAATCCCAATCTTCAATTGCTACTGGTTCTAAAGGCTTTTCGAAACTAAGCACAGAACCTCGTAAATCTTGAAGCAGTGTTTCTGGTTCAGGTGTGTAAGGCATGATTTTCAACACAGGTTTACCATACTCGGTAATGATTAAAGGTTCGCCTGTTTCTTGAACATTTCGGAAATATTCTAATGTTTTAGGTTTAAATTGAGATTTGGAAATTTCTTTCATAAACATCCTTTTGCATATATAGATATGACCATGGTCATTATACATGGTCATATCTATAGGTGTGTGAGAAATAGTAGGTACTCCACATTTATCAGGCATTCGGTATAAACTAAATCATGACAATAAAATCGCAACTTGAAAACAACTTGAGTCTCCCAGCGATTGCTGCGCCGATGTTCTTAATCTCAGGACCAAAGCTTGTAACCGAGTGTTGTAAGGCTGGTATCGTTGGAACATTTCCAGCACTTAACCAGCGCAGCACTGAAGGCTTTCAGGAATGGGTACAGGAAATCAAAGGAACGCTTTCAGAAAGCAACACAGAAGTGCCTTATGGTGTGAACCTGATTGTTCACCATACCAACCCACGTGTAGAGGCAGACCTTGCAGTTTGTGTCGAAGAGCAAGTGCCTATCATCATTACATCGCTTGGGGCTGTGCCTGATTTAGTCAAAGCTGTTCATAGCTATGGGGGTTTGGTTTTTCATGATGTCATTAATCGTCGTCATGCAGAAAAGGCTATGGAAGCTGGTGTTGATGGCATCATCTGTGTAGCTGCTGGTGCTGGTGGTCATGCGGGCACGCTGAACCCTATGCCATTTATAGCAGAAATTAAGAGTTTCTTTGACGGTTACGTGATTCTCTCAGGTGCAATGAGCCGAGGTAGAGACATTGCTTCTGCAATGCAGATGGGTGCGGATTTTGCTTATATGGGTACTCGCTTTATCAACACGACTGAGAGTATGGCAGATGATGGTTACAAGCAAATGATTATTGATAGTGGCATGATGGATGTTGTTTATACTGCTGCGGTTTCTGGAGTAGATGCGAACTTCTTACGCCCTAGTTTAGAGGCTATGGGTATTACTAAAGAAATGTGGGAGAAGAAAGCCAAAGTAGATTTTGGTAAAGAGTTAGATGCTGCACAGGCTGAGGCTAAAGCTTGGAAAACTGTTTGGTCTGCTGGGCAAGGTGTGACGACTATTGCGGATAATCAGCCTGTGGCTGACTTGGTTGGGCAGTTGAAGGGTGAGTTTAGGGATGCGGTTGGGGAGCAGGCAAAGTTGTTGGAAAAATTCTAACACTGTTTTTTGGAACAGGGTAAGCCTTTAGACTCAGTTTTTTTCATGCTTTTGGACGATGGCGATAGCTTTGCAGACTTCGGTTTTGGTGAAGAAATGTATACGACCAATAAACCTATCTATGTAGCCTTTGCTGTGGTCACGATTGTTTTT
The DNA here is from genome assembly GCA_937924455.1 of uncultured Deinococcales bacterium. Taxonomy (GTDB): domain Bacteria; phylum Deinococcota; class Deinococci; order Deinococcales; family Trueperaceae; genus CALGZD01. The sequence goes on along the minus strand of CALDTA010000211.1, from coordinate 521 downwards.
GCAGCTATTTTTGCAATGATTGTGCCTGTAAGGTGCCTGTAAGGAGAGTTGCGACTAGAAAGATTGCTCAGGCTATGAGAGCTGATTGGGAGAAAGCCTTTTTAGTCCTCCCCTTTGATAAAGGGGAGTTAGAGGGGATTTCGCCTTGCAAGGAGAGAGCTTATGAAAACAGAAAAGCGTAATCCCCCTCAGTCCCCCTTTACAAAGGGGGAAGAGAAAGCAACTACCCTCTAAGCCTTTCTTTATCAAGAGGGGCAGTGAGTGAAGCGAGCGGGGGGATAAGCCGAAGCAAATTACTCTCCACCCAATCAGCAAGAACTATCTCATACAAGGAGATGAAAAATGAAAACCTACAAAAAAATAGTAATCACCCTAGCCCTCCTATTTCTAATATCAACCGCCCTAGCCCAAACCACACCTACCACACCTGAGGAAATATTAGATACTGTCCTAGACTCCCAACGTGGCGGACAAACCACCAGCATGACCATCACCATGACCGTAGTCCGTCCAGAAAAAGA
>CALDTA010000210.1:0-3107 GCA_937924455.1 uncultured Deinococcales bacterium | reverse complement strand
TGATGAGCTCGAGCTACCACTTTCAACATGCTCATAGGTAAACGTAATCGGTGCGCCATCAGCTTCACCATCAACCATACATGTGATAATTACATCAGTAACTTCTTTTTCATCATCAATTCTACTTTTTGTTTCAATAGATGCTTCTGCACCGTCTCCACAAATATCCTCAAAGTCAGACGCATCAAAAATGTGCGCTGTCTCACTCTGAACACCTTCAGCTTCGACTACCTCTGTTTGTGCTATAGCCATAGCTGTGAGAGACGTAAAGAGACCAATAATAAGACATAGCTTAAGTATATGTTTCGTCATTGTTTCAATATTCCTTTCTTACTGCTTTTTCTTACTAAACACAGATAATCAAATCTGTATTTCCAACCTAAAATTGACAGCGGTACATTCAGGTAAACACTTAAATCGTAGTCCCCTTCTAGTACCTTATATGTGCCTTGGCACACGCTTACAATTGTGTGTCATGAAAACATCTTTGCTATCAAACAAGTTATTATCCATAGAATGCTTGTTGCAACCCACACATCAGAAAAACTTTCTTACATATTGATATGCGACATTTCTGGCAATTTACGCATTCCTCCAACGTGACAGAATACCTTATGTATCAGTGACAGGATTATCACAGGACACACTCAAGTCTCTAAAGAACTGTATCTTTAAAGAACTGAGCTTTTAAAGATACGCATTATGCATAAAATATCTACGAATGAACGTCCAAATACAGGTAATTCCAGATTGAATAAAAGTTTTAGTTGATACAAAGTACTATCTATTTCCACTCAAAAAGCAAGCATTTTTGTCAAAATCATGACCAAAAATCCTACTCTTTGTAACACTATATAACTTACAGGGCTAGCACCTTAAATTCCATACTTAAAGTTGCTATTCCTACACTTAATAAGCATAGTCATATAGTTTTGCTAAAAACAACATCCTTTTGTATGAGGTAATGCATCAAAACTCTGTTAAACTAGGCGTGTGAATAATGATGACTCACAAATTCTTGCTACCCAGCCTATAGATACTTCTAGTGCTCTAGATTCTAATGCTGTAAATTCTAATGCTGTAAATTCTAGCGCTGTAAATTCTAGTGCTAAAGAAGAAACTGGTTTGGAACTAAAGCCGTATACCCCCGATAAACCAGATAGCATCATGGGGCATGAAATCATAGGTTTTGACCTTGGGCATGGTGAGTCTGCGCTCACGCTGGCAAAGATTGCTGCTACTACAGAACCACAAGTTCTGGATATACAACCATCTGCTAGCTTTCCAACTGCCGTTGCTGAACACCCACAACGAGGCGTGATTATTGGCGAAGACGCCTTTACTGCCAGAGATTTAAACAGTTTACAACTCGCCTTTAAAAGCGAAGTCTTGAGCAATCCTGAACGCAGGAAAGCAATTCAAAGTTTTGTTGCCAAAGTAGTTGAATTGCTCAACGAACAAAAGCTTATTCTAGGGGGAAAACTAGGTAAAGAACAGACTCACTTTGTGGTCGGTTGTCCTTCGGGTTGGTCACAAGAAACACGTGAGGCATATAAATTTTTATTGCACGATGCTGGTATCAAAAACCTTGATATTATCGCTGAATCCAGAGCTGCCTTTATCCATGCAAAAGAATCTAACGAAATCAGACTTTCAGGCGACCACCTTAATCAAGCAGTTTTAATCATTGATCTAGGGTCTTCAACAACAGACTTTACGGCTGTGAGTGGCTTTTTAGAAAGAGAAATCAATGTTGGTGACTTTGGAGACAATACCCTTGGCGCTGGATTGATTGATAAACTTATTTTTCAAGAAAGCCTTGCTAACAATCCTAGAAAAGCTGAACTCGAAGAAATATTTACGAAATATCCACAATATGCAGCAATCTGCGAACTTAAATGTAGGCAGATGAAAGAGCTATATTTTCGAAGTGAGTCTAGATGGAAAAGCGACCCTAACTTTTTGATTGAGGACGCTGTTCGTATTCCTACAAAAGATACTATCTTTTTTGAGATTGCGCTTAGCCAAGCCAGCATGGAAGCTTTACTTGCTAAACCACTAAAAGATATTTCAGAAGAATTGAATGTTACAAATGATTTGGGCTGGAAAGCCAGTTTTAAAGCTGCGCTTCAAGAAGCTAAAACAGACCTACAAAGTGAAGAACCAAAGTTGATTTTCTTGACTGGTGGGGCATCTCGCATGGGTTTTATACCAGAACTGTGTAAAGAAGTATTTCCAAAGGCTGATGTGTTACGAGGTAAAGAACCTGAGTTAGCGATTGCTAAAGGTCTAGCTTGGGCAGGGCGCATTGACAAAAAAACGAGGGCATTTGAGCAAGATATTCACGACTATATTGATTCTGGCTCGCTGGATGCTATTGTTCGCAGTCACATTGATGGGTTGCTTAGAGGGGTGGCTCGAGCCTTCGTAACAACTCTCCCCGATGCTGTTGTCATGCCTGCATTCCGCGCGTGGCAAACAGGCAAAATAAAAACCTTAAGCGAGCTTGAAAAAGAAGTCGAAAAACGTAGCGAAGCTTATCTGCTAAGCGACAAAGGTCAAGACGCAATGCGCCCCGTTGTCAAAGAGTGGTTTGAGAACCTCAGTCCAGAAATCGAAACACAAATTCACCCACTCTGCGACAAATACGGTCTACCAAGAACAGCCTTTAAACTAAGCACTGAGGAAACCTTCAATGCCAAGATGCCAAAAGACCTCAGTCATGTCAACCCTGAACAGCTATGGCAAGTTGAAAGCATTAGCAATATCACCAGTTTGATTATTGCTATTGTGCTAGCCAGAATCGCTGGTGGTGGTGGCATAGCCTTGCTTGTACACGGACCACTTGGCTGGATAGCAGGATTGGTTGCAGGAACAGCCCTGAGCATAGTCGGGCGAAAAGCTGCGGAACGGTGGGCAAAGAGTGCAGAGATTCCTACATGGGCAAGAGCACTAGCTAGTGGCAGTGGTGTAAAAAGGCGCTTGCTTGAAAACCGTAAAGAACTCGAAGATAAAATTGTGGCAGCCTTTAAAAGTAACCCAGAAAGCATCTCTCGCATCAGCAGTGATGTCAGTGAATCAATTCAGCTACAAATGGCTGAAGTCAT
>CALDTA010000209.1:0-6667 GCA_937924455.1 uncultured Deinococcales bacterium | reverse complement strand
AATCTGTTCCAATTGGTCGTATAGCTGAACCTGAAGACATCGCAGATGTTGTCTATTTTCTAGCTTCCGACGAAGCACGCTATATGTGTGGGGCATTGTTAGAGGTGAATGGTGCCAAACCAGTTTACTGATTTAAGATTTAACAACAAGATTGCACTTGTCACTGGAGGACGAAGTGGGATTGGTTTAGCCATCGCGCAGCGATTAGCTGCTGGTGGTGCAACAGTTCTGACTGCACAGCGAGGTCAAGCAGAAGCTTTTGAAAATATAGAAACAGATTTAAGTCAAATAGATGCTTGTGAAGCGCTTATAAAAACAGTTATTGAAACTTATGGTGGACTCGATATTTTAGTGAACAACGCAGGCATGATGTTTGAGGCAACCGCAGAAGAAACAGAGGTTGATGCTTGGGACAAGCTTATGGCTGTTAATCTTCGTGCGCCCTTTTTATTGATCAAATATGCAGTTCCTTCTATGCGAAAGCGTGGTGGGGGCGCAATTGTCAATATCGGATCAATTGAAGGATTGGGGTCTAATCCTGAACACGCAGCCTATTGTGCAAGTAAGGCTGGGTTGCATGGTTTAACACGGGCAGTAGCTGTGGATTATGGCAAAGACAATATTCGCTGTAATGCCGTTGCACCAGGTTGGATAGATACTGAACTCAATAATGACTTTATTGGGTCTATGCCAGACCCAGAGCGTTTTAGAGAAACTATAGGCAAGATTCATCCTCTAAGACGCACAGGAAAACCAGAAGAGGTTGCTTCACTTGTGGCTTGGTTAGCCAGTAGCGAAGCGTCTTTTGTAACAGGGCAGATTTACACCATTGCTGGTGGGCGTATGGCACAGTTGAGCTTGCCTCACTAAGTTTTATAGATGACAAGTAGGAGTTGATATGAAAATAACAGAAGTGCATATCTATAAAAAGGAATTGCCAGTCGTAGGTGGTCCATATACGATGGCTAAAACTGAAGTTTATAGTTTAGATACAACTATCGTGAAGCTTGTTACGGATAGTGGCATCTTTGGCTATGGTGAAACTTGCCCAGTAGGACCGACCTATCAACCGATGCACGCCTTAGGTGCAAGGGCTGCGCTAACGCAGATGGCTCCAGATTTATTAGGCGAGAATCCACTACACATAGATGCTATGCGCCGAACTATGGATGGCAGCTTAAATGGTCATAATTATGCAAAGGCTGCTATCGATATTGCACTTTGGGATATTGCAGGTAAGCACTATGGCAAACGAGTCTGTGATTTACTAGGTGGTGCAGTTCGTGAGGTTGTACCGTCGTACTATGCTACAGGTGTAGCAAGTCCAGAAGATACCGCACGGATTGTTAAAGCTAAGGTTGATGAAGGTTATCCTAGAATTCAAGTGAAAGTAGGCGGTCGTCCTGTTGAGGAAGATATCGAGGCTATTCGCTTGGCTGCTGAAGTCATACCGTTAGGTGTGCGCTTAGCGATTGATGGTAACAGAGGTTGGTCAACTAGAGATGCATTGTTTGTATCTAAACAGTGTAAAGATATCAGGCTTGTGCTTGAGCAACCTTGTAACACGGTTGATGAAATTCAAGCGATTCGCCCAAATTTAGAGCATCCTGTTTATCTAGATGAAAATACAGAAGATTTAAACAGTGTACTAAGAGCGATAGGTTCAGGTGTGTGTGATGGCTTTGGACTGAAAGTCACCCGTCTTGGTGGATTATCTACTATGCGGACCGTGCGTGATTTGTGTAAACTCCGCTCAATGCCACACACCTGTGATGACTCTTGGGGTGGAGATATTATCGCAGCAGCATGTTTGCATATTGGGGCAACGGTTGAAGAGAAAAATAGTGAAGGTGTTTGGTTAGCTCAGCCGTATATTGAAGAACATTACGATTCTGTCAATGGTATCAAAATAGTTGATGGGCATATTAAGCTCCCTCAGGGAAATGGCTTAGGTGTTATTCCTGATGAAGGTGCTTTTGGTGTACCTTTACAATCTTTTAGCTAGTGGAAAGGTAGTTTAGTAATAATTCTATGTCAAATGATAATTTGAGAGCTAAACCTATCGATGCAATCCATTCTGGAATAAGTTTGAATGGAAATCAAGAAGATGTTCAAAGTCACTATGATGTTTGGGCAGAGACTTATGATGCTGATTTAGGTGAAGAAGATTATATTGGTCCAAAAGAAATCGTGAATATCTTAGTGGAATACTTAAATGCTCAGGATATCCTAGATTACAATGCAAAGCTTGTTGATGGTGGTTGTGGTACTGGCTTGGTTGGTAAGTATTTAAAACAAGTTGGCTTTAGCACTATAGATGGTTTTGATTTGTCGGCAGGTATGGTTGAAAAAGCTAAAGAACTTACTATTTACAATAGATTGGAAGGTGCGGTTGGTTTTGCAGAAGCTGCTGATGTTTTCGAGCACGATAGCTATGATATTGCAGTAACCTGCGGGGTCTTTACCCACGGTCACGTACCGCCAGAAGCCGTATTTGACTTTGCGAAAATCTTAAAGTCAAATGGCTTGATGCTAGTGTCAACACGACCGAGTTATTGTGAAGAAACTGATTTTGAGCGTATTAGCCAAAGTCAAAATCTTAAGCTTGAAATCTGTTTTAAAGATAGACCGTATACAAGCGATGAAAATGCCCACTATTGGTTTTTTAGCAAAGAAGGAGCATAGCTAATTTATGGCTGAAAAGAAAAGACCAAACATTGTCTGGATAACGCTTGATCATTTGGTATATGCCAATCATAAGAAACAGTCGGGCTATCCTAAGATGCCACGTTTCGATCAACTTGCTAAAGAGGGCATGGTTTTTAATAATGCTTTTTCAGTCTGCCCACTTTGCCAGCCTTGCCGAGCGAGTATGCTGACAGGACAATATCCTCATAAGCATGGCATGGTCATGAATGATGGTAATGCAGGAGTGCGTTTAGAATTTGATGCTGAGGACAAACTTTTTCAACATCATTTACAGGATGCTGGTTACCGAACAGGCTACTTTGGTAAGTGGCACATGGGTGAAGAACGCACTGCTATAGATTATGGTTTTGAAGGCTTTAGTGTAGAAGGCTATGGACACCCGTATTGGTCAAAAGAATATAAAGACTACTTAGCAGAAAAGTCCTTGCCTGAAGCGGAAGTAGAAGTTGAATGGTGGGTAGGACATCCTGATTGGCAAGGTCGTTCGATTCGTCTTTGTGATTTTGAAAAGCCCTATAGCGCACCACACTTGCTGATGGAAGCAAGTGGTAAGCTGAACAATGCTGAAAGTCATGAAGCCTACTTTTTAGCACATATGGCAGAGAAGTGGCTTGCTGATAGAGCTCAAGACGGTGAAGCCTTTTGTATGCGAGTAGATATGTGGGGACCACATCATCCTTTTTGGGTTGCTGAACCTTTCCTCGACACGGTAGATCCAAAAAGTTTAGAACAGTATCCAAGCTTCGGATCTGATCTCGAACACCGTCCATCACACCACCGCAAATTAATGGATTATCGCAAAGAAGTTAGTCCGTGGCGAGAGTGGGATGAATTTGCTTGGCTACTTGCACGTTCGCATGAGCATACAGCACTGGTTGATGATGCAGTTGGTCGAGTGATTGATGCTATTTCAAAACATGGCTTAGCAGAAAATACCATTGTGATTTATACAGCAGATCATGGTGGTAGTCTTGCGACCAATGGTTATGGCATCGACAAGGGTTGGATGATGATAGAGGAGACTATTCAAGTGCCTTTGGCGATGCGATGGCATGAGCATATTGATGCTGAGAGTAGTTGCGATAAGTTTGTTACTAACATGGATATTTTTTCTACGGTGTTAGAAGCTGGTAGTGCTAACATTCCAGAAAATACAGATAGTCGTAGTATGTTGCAATTAGCTCAGGGTAAAAGTGGTGAGTGGGCAGAAGATATGATGCTCGAGCACCACGGTCACTACGGCATAGCCCACTTTCAGCGCTTAATACGCTACAAAAACTATAAGTATGTAGCCCACCTCGATGATATCGAGGAATTATATGACCTTGAAGCTGACCCCTATGAAATGAACAACTTAGCTTTAGGTGACGGTCATCAAGGTGTGTTAGAAGATATGCGACAACGTTTATACAAAAACATGAAGCAGTACAATGATGATAGTGCTGATGCTTCAAAGTTGTTAGTACAGATAGGACTACAGATAGGATAGGACTGTAGTATAGGGGTGTAGTGTTTTCGGTTATGTTCCTCAGCAACTGCAAAAAAGATTCCCGCAGCTAGAAAATAGTGGTAGTTGTGAGTTTTTTGTGTCTCTCATACCCTATCGTTAAAGTAAGCCTTTTTTAAGGCAACTAGCTGATAGTTTTGGAGATGAGAGCATGAAGAAAATGTTTGTCGCTTTGCTAGTAATCATTACGATTACTAGTTGCGGAATAGAAACAGATAACAATAACTATGTAACAGTGCCAGCAAGTGAACGCATGAAAGAAATAAATGCTAGAAATGAGCCTGATGCTAGGGCTATCTTTGCTGGTAAAGAAGCTGATGGCTTACAGCCCTTAGCATTAGGGGCGAATCTTTTTGAGAATGCAGGCTTTGAAGCTGCTTTAACTGGTTGGACTGGCTGTGAGACAGGTGCAATCCAAACATCAACGGATGCAAACACAGGGTCTCAGGCGCTTCAGATAAATCCAAACAATTGTTTCTACCGTTCTGCTGAAGCAAGTGAAGGTCAAGAACTAGTGCTGAGTTGTTACGTGAAAGTACGTAATGGCACAGGTTGGACTGGTATGGGTATGTCATTTGCAGATGCTAGTTTCAGTAGTATTCAAGCTGCCCCAACTGTTGTGGCTACAAGTAGTGACTACATGCGCTACGAGACTAGAGGCGTTGCGCCAGCAAATACCAAATACCTGAGTATGTGGATATTTAGTGAAAACGATGTTGTCGTTGACGATTGTAGTTTAGCTATTGAGACAGATACACCAGTAACGCCACCAGAACCACCAGTATCACCACCATCTAATGGTGATAACCTACTTGAGAATGGTGGCTTTGAAACTTTAAATACAAACAACAGACCTGTTGAGTGGATGAAAGGTTGCGGAGGGACGTGGGCAATCGCATCAGGTAGAAGTGGCAATGGTTTGACTATCGCTGCTGGGGCTTGTGTTGATCAAAGTTTGAGTTCTCAAGAGGCTATGGCTTTAAGTAGCGCAGCCTATAGCTATAGTTGCTATATAAAACACACCTCTGGTTATGCATCGATAACCATTTTCTTAAACGGGCAAGCATCAAGTAAAGTTATTCCAGTAAGTCGTGAGTTTCAACGCATTGAACTAGCTGGTAATGCACCTACGAGTACATCAAATGCTTTTGTGAGTTTCTATAGTGAAGCTACTACAACCTTTGATGATTGTGTGTTGACGACTGAGACAGCAGCGCCACCACCAGTAAGTGCAGATAACTTACTTCTGAATGGTAGTTTTGAAAATCTGAACGGGGCAAGTGAACCAACTACATGGCTAAGAGACTGTGGTGGTTCATGGTCAAGTGTGCTTGGTAGAAGTGGGAATGGTCTTGCGGTGTCGGCTGGTGCATGTGTGGATCAAAGTTTAAGTGCTTCAAACGCTCTGTCGTTAGCAAATAAATCGTATAGCTATAGTTGCTATGTTAAAAACGCTGGTGGCTATGCCTCAATGAGTATGTTCCTAAACGGACAAGCAACCAGTAAGATAATAGCAGTAAGCGATAGTTTTCAGCGAGTTGACATTAGAGGTGATGCACCAGCAACTATACAAAGTGCTTTTGTGAGTATTTATAGCGAGGGTGATATCGTTATAGACGACTGTGTACTGGCGGTAGTAGATACAGAATCTAGTCCTGAATTAGTGGCATATCAAGAAAACCTGAGTAAATGGCAAGCACAAAATATCGATGATTACGAATTTGTTTTTCAGAGAATTTGTTTTTGTCTGCGAGATGTGACAAGACCTGTACGAAGCTCTGTACAAGATGGTGCTAAAGTATCTATTCGCAAAGTTGAAAGCTATCAAGAAGTTGCTGCGAATCAATTTGACTTTTATTTGACTGTTGATGAGATGTTTGCACTGATTAAAGATGCGATTGATAGAAATGCGGTAATAGTCAATGTGGACTACGATAGCACTTATGGCTATCCAACACGCATCAATATTGATTACGACGAGATGATTGCTGATGAAGAAGTGAGCATACTAGCGTCTTACTTAAGACCGACAGCAAATGGTGTAACACCCTTACCGACAACATGTGAGCCTTATAGTACCGATGGCTATGAGTACAGTGCGAATTTAGAGTTCACTGTGCCATTTGCAACGTTGCAGTATTTTCCAGAGCAATCTGCTGTGTGTGTACGTAGTCAACACAATAATGGCTGTACAGAAGCGGTTGAGATTTTGTCTAGCTTTCAAGACGGAGCGTTTAAACTTGTACGAACAATCCAGCCTATTCAAAGCCTTGTTGCTTGTACTCAGGCGATTACGCCTTATGCAAAACTGGTTGAGCTAGATGTTGCAGGGCTCGAGCCCGCCTTATACCCCCTCAACTACTACGATTCACCTGAGGCTTCCTTCCCACAGATAGAAATGCAGGTTGAATTGCGTGAGAGTACTTCACCACCAATTTCTAGCGCTTGCGT
>CALDTA010000208.1:0-8730 GCA_937924455.1 uncultured Deinococcales bacterium | reverse complement strand
TGCTTTAGCCTATGGCAGTACAAAAGAAACCTTTATCCGTACAAGTTATGGTTTAACTCGTAACGAAAGCGGTGGCAATGCGCTAAGAGCCATCACGCTTTTGCCAGCACTTACAGGCGCATGGACTGTCCTTGGTGGCGGCGCTATGCTCTCAACCAGTGACGCCTTTGCACTAAACAAAACTCGCTATAGTGGACTAGACCGTGTAAAAGATGATGTACGTGTCATCAACATGAGTCAGTTAGCTTTGGCTTTGGAAGATAAACAAGAGCCAATCAAAGCTTTGTTTGTTTTTAACAGTAACCCTGCGGTTATTGCACCTGATAGTTCAAGAGTGCTTAAGGGTTTAGGACGTGAAGACTTATTTACTGTGGTTTTGGAGCATTTCCAAACAGACACCGCAGATTACGCTGATTACATCTTGCCAGCTACAACTTTTTTGGAACACGATGACCTATACTCAGCCTACGGCAACTTTAACCTTCAATGGGCGAAGGCAGTGCTCGAGCCTTACGCAGAAGCAAAACCAAACAGTTGGGTATTTCAAGATTTAGCCAAGCGTTTAGATTTGGATAATGAAGTTCTGAATTGGTCAGCGGATGAAATTATTACTGATTTACTTGATACAGATGATGCTCTTTTTGCAAATATTAATGCAACTGAATTAAAAGAAAAAGGTCATTTAAAACTCTCTGTACCAGAAAACTACAAACCATTTGAAAATGGTAGTGCTTTCCCTGATAAAAAGATTTGCTTTTCACCTTCGCCAAAACAGTTGCCCTTTAAATTACAAACCAACGAAAACTACCCTCTTCGTTTAATAAGCCCACCAGGTAAACACATGGTGAATAGTAGTATGGGTAATATCCAAAGTTTATTAGATGCTTCAGGTGGAGAGCCTCAGGTACTTATCAATCCCAATGATGCTGCTAAGTTTGCGATTACAGATCAAAGTTACACAAACATTACAAGTGCCCAAGGCAGTATTCGACGCAAAACACTTATAAGTGAGCAAGCACCACAGGGGACAGTGATTGCACTTGGCTTGTGGTGGTCAAAGTTAGCACCTGATAAAAAGGGCTTAAACGAACTAAGCAATGAAACACTGACTGACTTAGGTGGAGGTAGCACCTTTGGTAATATCGTTGTACATATTGAACCAACACACTCAATCACTCTCTAATACCATGGACAGAGTAGTACTCATTACTGGTAACTATGTTGCCCAGCAATTCGAGATGAGGGCAAAAAATCGATAGTGTATGGATTTATGCCGATTGTGACAGGCTAAGGAAATGACAAACTTAGATTCAAAGGTCACTAAAATTGTTTGAATTAGTCCTTTTTCATCACTTTACGCCCTACAAGGTGCTTTAAATACAACAAACGAGTTAGTTCATATGGCTAAATTAGCCTTACTAAATCAAGCAGTATAGAGTTTGACTGGTCATCTCGAATTGCTGAATTTTGTACTGAGTGCATAACATAAAAAGTCAAGACGCTTTACTGGGTTGAAGCGTCTTGATTCAGTGAGGTTGCCCCCTCTTGTTCCTCAATCCACTCTTCTCTGAGTATCTCGTCTGGGTAACTAGACTCAAGTAGCTAGAAAGAGGCGAACAACTATTGGATAATATATAAATACCGTATATGAAGCGTAGATGTTTCTGTATAGAAATAGAAGCTGATAATGAACAACCTCGCAGTAAGCTAACGAGGTATCAATAAGAAATCTTGTGACTTAGAGTCACATTGATTCTGAATATTTAATTCGAAGCAAGCTTCGAGGAATTTATCATCCTGCAAGTTCATTATTAAAGTCATCAGTAATCAATACTAAGTACCGAACAAATCACTCTTACATATACTCTTCTTCATTAACCGTCTTCTTCTTATTAGGCAAGAAGATACCTGCAACTTGCATACCAGATTGAGCAAAAAGTACATAACCACGTTTTATGTCGTAAAGTGATAACTCATCCAAAACAAATGTTGGTCCATCTGGCGTTGAAAAAAGAAGCATTTCATCACTCTCTAGCTGTGCGGCTGTTCGCATTGCAAAACCTGTATGCAACAAATTCTCAGAATCACCATAACCACCAAGTTTACGAATTTTAAAAGCCTTGCCTGAAAACTGCATTGTCTGAGACTCTTCCATAATTTCTTTTAGGCTGAGATTTGATTCTTCTAGACCAAAGAACTCCAATACCTTAGATAATCTACTACCTCTGGCCTCGAGTAAAACTTCAATTTTCTGGAAAAACTGGTTTAGCACTTCAACTGATAAGGATGAACCCAAACTCTTTTTAGCTGCATTAACAAACCCCATCATAGCTTGTAATGAATTTTGACTTTGTTCACATAGCTTGATGAACTGCCTGATTGCACGTATCATATGGAGTTGTGAGGTCGCCGCATTTATGTTTGTTATGAGCTTTAGGACTGCAGCAAATTTGTCAAACACGCCCTCTGTAATCATCCAGTGTAACAATAATCCTTCACTTAAGAGCTGTGGCAAATTGCGTGATTTATTGGCAACACGCAAATGCAAATAATCAGATGAAACAAAAGCTTCTATCTGTCGCCCTGAGGCCTCAATCAATGTCAACTCTGATAATTCGCTACTTTCTTCACCACAGTACAAATCCCAGACATTTCCAGTCTTAATCACAGCGACTTCTAAACTATCCAAGTGACACTTAACAGGTCCACTTAGCTGTAAGGTAATTGCATCACTATCTTTTGCTTGTTTATATCTTTTTAAAGAAGTGTTTTTCGCAGCAATAATGTCACCTTCGAGTTTTGGCAAAGTCGCCCTACCACCAACATGCGAAGGCAACAATATATATAGCCAGCGAAAAAGATTAGTAACAGCGTCTTGATAGACCTTTACATCTTGTTTAAACATACTACTATTTGCTTCTTCAACAGCCATTGCGTGCGCTAGCTTTTTCTCTAAGCGGGCTCGTTCAATGCGTTTAGCCTCATAGCCAATATCATCCATTTCAACCATTAATATAGCGTCTTTAATTCGTTGAATCTCAGGATGCTTGTTTTCAATTAGAGACATTTTACCTGCATATGGATCTTCAGCAACTAAGTAGGCAAACTTCTTTAAATATGCAAGTACACCTTCTTGCGGAATCTTTAGATGTTTATATTGACTGCTCCTAGTCTTAAAGCTAAAAATTGTCTGTACAAAAACATCAGTAACCGCTCGAATATCTTCAAGTCTTCTTAGTGGCACAAGTGGGTTGTCATAATCTGGGAAAGCTTCAATAACATTAAAATGTTGAAGTTCAACATCATCAGCAAAATCAGGCGTTGTTGAATAACGCTGTAAATTTCGCATCACAGAATAAATTAGTCTAACTGTGTTCCGACCTGGTTCAAATCTGAAACTAAATGATAATTTGTCCAATTCTCGGCGCAAGTCATACAGCCAAACCTTTACAGCGAGTGCGCGAATATGCTCGAGCTCCTCTTCTTCCTCCGCAAGTTGAGTATCACTAATTGATTCTGCAACATCGTTTAACTCATTTGGCACAATATCAAAGTTTGGCGATGGACGCTTACTTGTTGGTAAGGTCGAGAATCTGTGTTCTTTCACCGTTTCATTTTCTGCGCCCATAATCATACTGCCTAAAGCACCAAAAGGGTCAGCATTTTCATCGGTATCTTGCCCTATATCTTGCCCTGCATCTAGTTTAGTTTGATCTATTGACAGAGTTAAATTGTCTTGAATATCACTGCCTTGAACTTCACTGCCTTGAGTTTCCACCATACTGATATCATCTTGATTGATACTAAAATCAAAAGATTCAGTCTTTTTACTTTGAGAGTTTTGACTTGAAGTAACGTCTAATTTTTCTTGTGCACTACTCTTTTGCTCAACAACAGCGTGTTCTAATTCAGATGTGTCTGAAGACAAAGTCTTAGAAAAATCAGCATCAAAAAAACCATCACCTGAAACCATCAAGGCAGAATCATCAAAATCATCTTCCTGCTTATATTCTTTTGATTGTTTTACATCTACCTGATCAGCTTGCAACACTACATCAGCTTCCTGATTTTGATTCATAATCTGGCTAGGCATTAATACAATTTGACTATCATCCGCACTATCTACATCTAGATTTGTTTGCTCTACTTGAGGTTGTGCTACACCATTAACATCACCTTCGTCATCATCTATAAGAATGAAAGCATCATCATCAAGCATGTTTTTACTTTTTTCAGATGGTATTTGTGTAGCTTGATTAGCTGTAATTTCAGAAAAGTCTAGATTAACCAACGGAGTAGAACTTTCGACGATATCACTATCCTGAACATTATCATCAAAGCTGATGACATCCTCTTCTACAGCACTTTGTACAAGCTTTATGGAATCTACCTGAAAATCCATATGGGTATCTCCCATATCTAACATTCCTGATTCCATAGTTGTGCCAGTTAAAGCCTCAGCTTGCTCAACATCGTCTTCGTCATCTAAATCGATAATTCCATCAAAATGATTATCTGAGCTATCTTCTGGACTAGGTAAAGCAGATTCTGATTTGTCTGAATCGATACCTATCTCTATCGTTTTGTTTAATTCTGTCTTTTTTAACTCTGCCTTTTTTAACTCTATCTTGTTTAACTCTGTCTTGTTTAGTGTTTGCTTTGATTGTGCTTGTTGCTGATTATTTAGATCAAAATCATCTACCAAGATTAAATCATCAGAAACATTGCTACTAGAAAAATTAGCATTTCCCTCTTCAGAACTTTCTGCACTTTCTTTAAAGGACGGAATAGCTATATCAGCCATTTTTTCAGAATCGTCAAAAAACTCAGCTAACGCAACTGGATCTACACTTTGATCTAACTGCTGCCTAGTTGTGTCATGATTTTCTTCTGAAGCTTCGTCAAGACTAAAGTCATCTAAGACTATAAAGTCATCATTTGAATTATCATCTAGCTTTTCTTGAGGCTTTGCAGTTTTTAAATCAACATCTTGATTTAAATCTGTAGAAATAACATTTTCTTTAAAGCTTTCTAATGCTTCAAAACTGTGAGTCTTTTCCTCAGCAGCAAAATTAATATCTACTTGTTCATCTGCTCTATCAAGACCTGAATCATCTAAGCGTATGAAATCATCATCAGAATTTTTAGCAAGTTTTTCCAATATCTTATCTGGAGTATTATCGGTATTAACATCTCTACTATCACCTAAAGGGACAAGTCCTGATACGTCATCTTCTTTAGTATTAGCTTTATTAGTAGCTTTAGTAGCAAATGCCTCTAAAGTTTCGATACTTTTATCTTGTTGATTAGTACTGTCACTACCTAAATTATCCAAACCATGACTATCTTCAGTGGCTGCATCAAGGCTGAAATCCTCTAATAGCATAAAATTATCAACTGGATTAACTGCGTCTTGCTCTACTTTGCCTAAAAGAGATTGATCTTCAGGTTTTTTCTCTTCAATTTCCAAATCTGATATATCAATAACGTCTTCTGGCGATTGTATTAAGTCTGATTTTGTTAAACCATCATCAAATTCTAATTCAAATGTACTCTGAAGATTTTCTGGTCTTTCCGAATGGTCTTCTTGTTCTACAGCTTGCTGAGCATCAGCTAAATTTTCTAAATAACTATTTGGAACATTGTTTACATTGTTTATACCTTCAACAGATTTACTTTCTAAAACCTGTTTTTCTTGTCCAATATTACTACTTGTTACAGGCAATACTGGTGCTAGACCATCGCCAGCAACAACATTAAGAACATCGAAAACACCATCGTTATCAAGTTGATTTTCATGAAGTACTGAGTAGCCATCTAGACTGTTATTTGTTTCGGCATCAAAAATTTCAGAGCTGCCAATTTGAGAATCGTCATTATCAAAATCAATCTCAAACTCATTATCAAGCTCATGCTCATGATCAAACTCAACATCAAAATCGACGCTTAAGTCTTCTCTTATATTCTCAGTTTTATCCTTGATTAAATCACTTTGTACAAAGGCATGATTTGGCTGCAGTTCAGCTTCGGTTATTTTGTCAAAATTATCTATGAAGGTAAAGTCATCAACCAAATCGATATTGTCATTAACTACCACGTCATTAACTACCACGTCATTAACTGCCACGTTATTGACTGCCTCGTTATAGACTGCCTCAGCTCGAGCCTCCCCCATTCCCTCATCAATATCCTCAGGCACCGATAACGAAATCGGTGGCACTGGCGGCACTGGCGGCACTGACTGTGGCTTTACAGCTTCAACATCCAATGTTTGTTCTATTTTTTGCTCTACTGGCTTGACAACATCAACCTGCGAGTTTTCTTCGTTACTCGTGACCTCAACAGATGATATTGAATTCTCAAAAGCATCCCCTGTAATAGAATCAAGACCTGCTATAAAATCTTGAGCAAAAAACTGTTGTGTTTGTTGAGTCCCTACTTTTTGAACCTGTGACTCTTGAGTTACGTTTTCAATTGCCTGATCACCTTGTGTTTTTTTCAAAATTGCCATTTGAGCAAGTTCTGCCAAGGTTGTTGAGCATTCAGTAAACTTTTTATATTGTACTGGTGTAAGCGCAGCATTTTTCAAAACATCACGCAATCCCAAGACAGATTTAAATCCGCCTTGAGGTTTACGTTTGTTCACAAGATCTGTAATCTTGCTGTCATAAAGTTCAAGCACTTTATCAAGCGATAACGACATATTTAGCTAGTATAGAAACTTAGCCCTTTGAAAAGATGTTCTTACGCTAGTTTGCCATTAATCAAGCGTTAAGTTTGCGATTACATTAAGAAACTGCCAAATTTCATGGATTATAAAACGTCCACAAAATAGTCTATTACCAGTCAAAAATCCCTCATACCGTTAGTCTACTTGCCAATGCTGGCAATATAGTTCCTAAGCGGTATTCAAGTTTTAAGGTAGCGTCAGCATCTCCCCTAGTTTCGCCCTGATTGAGGATTATGACAGGCTTGTTTTCGGCTCGAGCCTTCTTGACAAATCTGTAACCAGAAAAAACAGTAAGCGATGAGCC
This sequence comes from uncultured Deinococcales bacterium, assembly GCA_937924455.1. Taxonomy (GTDB): domain Bacteria; phylum Deinococcota; class Deinococci; order Deinococcales; family Trueperaceae; genus CALGZD01. The sequence goes on along the minus strand of CALDTA010000208.1, from coordinate 1,696 downwards.
TATAACTAGAAGCACTTCGGCAAAATCAAACATTGACCATGCTCTCTCAACTCGGCGCTTAGGTACATTCTCACCAAAGAAAACCACATCTGGCTTCAGCATCCCATCACATTGTAAACACTGTGGAACGACAAATCTTTCTGTTGAATGCTGTTTAATCTCAGCATCTCCATCTGGCGCAATCTCGACAGCTTCAGCTTCAAAATTTGGATTAAGCACTTGCATCCGCTCTTGTAACCTTCTACGAGATTCTAACTTGTTACATGCCATACACCGCACTACTGCTAAACTGCCATGCAATTCAAGAACAGACTTACTTCCCGCAGCTTGATGTAAACCATCGACGTTTTGTGTCATGACAGAAAAGACAGCTCCTACTGCTTCCATGTCTGCAACAGCTTTATGACCTCGATTTGGTTTTGCATCTCCCATAGTTGCCCAACCAACCATACTGCGTGACCAATAGCGCTGCCGTCCAAAATCTGCACGTATAAATTCTTGATAACGCATAGGGTTTGCAGGTCTTTTCCTATCTGGTCCTCGGTAATCAGGAATTCCAGACTCTGTGCTAATACCTGCACCACTAAGCACCAAAACACGTTTGTCACGCAACGTAGTTACAAGCTGCTCTAAATCTTTTTCTGCTTTTTCTGCTTTTTCTGCTTTTTCTACTATCGAAGCTGAGATGTCTGAAGGTGATAACAACACAAGATTAAGTATAAAGGACAGATTGAAAGCAAACTATCAACTTGCCCTACTTTTAAAAATAGGATTAGACACAGACTAGGCAAGATACAAAACTCGAACATATGCATCCTACTTTTAACAGCCCCTTAAAATTTTTGTACAATACGCCTATCTAGCATTTAAACTAACTAGTTCAACTAAAGGATAAAACATGAGCACTCATATCAATGCAAAAGATGGTGACATCGCTGAAACCGTTCTACTACCTGGTGATCCGCTCCGTGCCAAACACATGGCAGAAACAATGCTCGAAGACATCACTTGCTACAACGAAGTAAGGGGGATGTACGGCTACACAGGCACGTTTAAAGGCAAACGTGTCTCCGTTCAAGGAAGCGGCATGGGTATGCCATCTATTGCAATCTATGCGAACGAGCTCATCCGTTTTTATGGTGTTAAACAACTCATTCGTGTTGGCTCATGCGGTGCGCTTCAAGAACATCTAAAACTCCGTGATATCGTCATCGCTATGTCTGCCTCTACAAATTCAGCCATGAACCGCATTCGATTCAATGGCATGGACTATGCGCCACCTGCCAGTTTTAAGCTGTTAAAACAAGCATATGATGCTGCTACCGAAAGAGGCATTGATGTACATGTTGGCAATATACTCTCATCCGATTCTTTCTACTCTGCTAACCCTGATGAATGGAAACTCTGGGCAAGTTACGGTGTTCTTGCGGTAGAGATGGAAGCATCTATTTTGTATACCTTGGCAGCAGAACAAGGTGTCGATGCACTTGCAATCTGCACAGTCAGTGACAACTTAGTTACCAAACAAGAAGAACCTGCTGAAGTAAGAGAAAAAGCTTATACAGCTATGTTTGAGATTGCCTTTGATTTAGCATAATACGAACTGGGTCACTACTGTAGCCAAACCTATAGCAATTGCAAAAAAGATTCCAGCAGCGAGAAGCACTTTCGTATTACTGTTCAAGGCATAGTTACA
>CALDTA010000207.1:0-11880 GCA_937924455.1 uncultured Deinococcales bacterium | reverse complement strand
GGCGTAACAACAAGCACCTCATGCCCGTTGTCAACCAGTGCTTTAGGCAATGCACCCGCTACATCTGCCAAACCACCTGTTTTGCTAAAGGGAAAGACTTCACTACTGGCAAGCAAAATACGCATATTTCAAAGTATACCCCCAGAACAATATCAGGGCAATAAATGACGGGTGCGTCCCATCCAAGGTTGGAAAGAGAGTTAACGCAAATAGAAGTTTTTTCGCTTTTTGAAAACCTTCCCTTTTTGAAAAACTTCCCTTTTTGAAAAGCTTCCCTTTTTGAAAAGCTTCCAAGGTGCGTCCCTACTAGCGTTGAATATCAGATTATTTCTTTAGATATACCTTCAACCTTTAGCGGGACGCAGCCATAAATGACAAAAGTGTTAGGCAAATATTTAATGGGCAAAGCATGTTTTTCTGACACTTTGCTAACAGCTATTTAGCATTGGTTTAACATAGCATGTGTATAGTTAAAACATAACAACTTTCAGGACCAAGTTGTCCTTTCTAAAAGTAAACCTCTTTTCGGAATAACCTCTCTAAATTAGAGAGGTTATTTTTTATAACAATACAAAAGATATAGCCATATGAAAGCAGGGAGTGGCTTGTAACTTTTAAGCTTGTAGATTATCAATAAACGCAGCAAGAATATCCGTAATCGTTATGATGCCCACAAGGTTGTCATTTTCGAGCACCACTAGACCTGAAATCTTTTCTTGCTGCATAAGTTTCGCAGCTTTTTCAATAGAGTCATTGACATCCACATAGACAACAGGTGAAGACATAATCGACTCTACACTTAACTGATTGAGCAAATAGGTAACTTCATAGACAGATAAACTCGTCGCATCTGAAGGAGATGCTTCTTTTAAATCTCGGTCTGTTACGATGCCGATAACGACACCAGCACCACTTACGACAGGTAAGCGTCTAAAGCCTTCTTCTCTCAAAATATTGAGAGCATCAGGAACTTTGGTATCTGCTTTAATTGTTACTGGATTTTTACTCATCCAATCTTTTACTAACATGGTTTCCTCCTTATATATACATCTTGAAAACCGAATACTACTTTTTTTGAAAAACGAAATAACCTCACAGGGTCATATAAATCGTTGTAATCTTCGAATAATCTTTTTTCTCGTCAGTAGATTCTGACATTTAGTATTCATTTATCAGCGTTTCCACGAAATAACTGTACACACTGAGTGGCTTTATTCTTACTCGTTACGAAACTCGCCGATTCACTGCTGTCGCAGTTAATCGTGGAATTGCTTTATATAGCAACTTGTTGCTGTCTGGACTCTGTAGTTTGCCTTCTACCTTCTTCTGCTGTAACGTTTACTTTCTTAGTAGGCATAATCAAACGTGAGTGACGGTCTTTGCTAATGTAACTATAAAACCAATTGCTCAAAACCAAGAAACGGTTTTGAAAACCAATAAGGTAGACAAGATGCAATAGCAGCCACGCTGTCCATCCCACAAACCCATAAAGCCTTAAACTAGCAAATTGAGGAGAAAGTTCTGCAATGCCTGCATTGCGTCCAACGATTGCCATAGAGCCTTTATCCAGATACTCAAAATCTCTTCTTTGTCTTGCAGTTAGGTCAGCCATAATTTGTCTTGCAACATGCTTACCTTGTTGAATTGCCACAGGACAAGTTTGTGGTAGCAATTTCCCATCTTTATCGGTAGCAGCAGACAAATCACCAGCAACAAAGACATCGGGCTGATTAGGAATACTCAAATCACCGTTAACAATAATGCGATAGCCACGCCCAAGTTCAACATCAAGTGCTTCTGCCAAAGGATGTGCCCTAACGCCAGCAGCCCATACTAAGGTGGAACAAGGAATGATTTCTCCTGAAGATAAAGTAACGTTATCTTTACTTGCGGACACAACTGAAGCACCCAGATGAATATCAACACCCATAGCTGCTAGCTTGTCTTTTGCGTACCTACTACTACGGTCAGAGTAGTGTTCCAAAAGCCCATCTGACTGTTCAACCAAGATGATATTGGCTCTTTGGAAATCAAGCCTTGGAAAATCTTTTTCTAGCACATTGCTGTACAGTTCAGACAATGCACCTGCTAGCTCAACACCTGTTGGTCCACCGCCTACAACAACAACATTGAGTAAGCCATTCTTGAAATCTTTTGGTGCTTTATTTGCTTCTTCAAAGCAGCGCAAGATTTGACTTCGCAAACCAACAGCATCATTCAAGCTCTTTAGGAAAAAGGCATTGTCTCGAACACCTTCAACGCCAAAATCACTGTAAACAGCACCAGTGGCTAAAATCAGATAGTCAAAACTTACTGTCTGACTGCTTTCTAACACGACTTCCTTCTCAGACCAGTCTACTGACTTCACGGTAGCCTGCATAAAATCAACATTTTTCTGTTTCTGAAAGGTTGCTCTTACACTATGTGCAATCTCATCAGGATTCAAAGCAGATGTTGCTACCTGATAGAGCAAAGGCTGAAAGGTATGGAAATTATTTTTGTCAATGATAAGTATGTCAGCATTAACATCTTTGAGCTGCTTAGCAGCATAGATACCAGCAAAGCCAGCACCAATAATGACAATATGAGGTTTACTTCGACAACGATCATCACGAATCTTTAAGGGCATACTTGTATTTACCAATGCATCACTTTTTGAACTAAATGTTGAAACTTGCGTGTTTTTCATAAGGCTTCCTTTCATGAAATTTTATTAGTTTACTAGAAGTCTATAGCTCTGTATCTATGACTGTGTTTGTATAGTTTTGAGAGAGAGGTAAGCTATTACTTACCTCTCGATTGGGTATGAAGCTTAAACTGCAAGAGCCAAGATTTTATCGTTTTGGTCTAACTCTGTTGAGGCTGAAAAGAGAGTCTTCTCCTGGTTCTCTTGATTCCTTTTGACAAACATTGGCAGTGTTGTACCGATTTGTACATCTTGCTCAATAGCTTCATAGGAATCAAATTCCTTGAAGGCTATATTCGGTCTACGTCTAACTTTTGCATCCCAACTCAACAAATCAACACTTGAACTAAACAATGGCTGTGCTTTGATTTCTTCTAATAATCCAGAGAGTGCTTTGTCATCTTCTTTAGCCAGTGTGGCATGTATCTCAGGAACAAAGTGCTCGTCATGTGCTCGTTTAGCAACAAGTACATTGACCTCAGCATTTGGCGTCATGGCTATAAGTGTTCCTGCATTGTCAATATCAGCTTCTAGTAAGGTGCTATTCTCAAGTGCATCACCTAAAACAGCTTTTAGACCCAAGGCTTCAGCCGTTGCTACATTGTTAGCATTGCGGTCAATCATCGTGACTGTTTGCGTAGCATTTAACTCTACTGCTAAACGCCTTGCTGTAGGTCCAGCACCAACAATGATAATGCCTTCTTTTGTTCCCTTAGAGCGTACAAGCTCACCACGTCTCTCTAACCAATTAACACCCCACTTAAGAAAGATAGGCACAGTTGCTGTCGTAGCGATAGCCATAAATACTAGAATTGAGAATATCTCTTGGGTAATAATACCTGCTTGTAAACCAATACCAGCGATAACAATCTCTACTGCACCACGTCCATTCATGCCTGCGCCAATAGTCAAACCTTCACGCCAGCCATTACCACTTGGGATATAGAAAAGTGCTGTACCTAAAATCTTACCTACAGTTGCTAGAACAATAACTGTTAGGAGTAAGGCAAGGTCCGTAGTGAATACCGAGAATGAAACTTGGAAACCAGCAGTTACAAAAAAGATAGGTGCTAAGAAACCAAGTGAAACATCTTTAACAAGACCCGTGAGGTCGTGAGACAACTTCTTTTCAGCAATAGCTTCACGCAAGAACAGACCTGCAATGAATGCACCTAAAATACCGTGAAGTCCTGCAAGGTGTGCTAGCTCGGCAAAGGCAAGTGTTATAAGCAAAATCAAGGTTGCGTTAAAAGTACGACCTGTTAAGCCCTGCTTCTTTAACCACTGATAGAGGGCCGGGAAAACTTTGAGTCCAAGAACCCAAGCAGCGGCAAAAAACAGGATAACTTTAACAGCAATAATAGAGATGCCAGCAATATCTAGAGCACCAGCAGTTGCAAAGCTAATGATACCTGCAAAAATGATGAGTGAGAGGGTATCGGCAATCAGCGCACCTGCCATCATGACGTGTGATATGCGCGTGTCTAAGATTTTTAAATCAACCAAAATCCGTGATTTTGTTGCTAGAGAGGTAACCCCCATCGCCATACCTACAAAGACACCTGCAATCGCTGTACCACCAAAGGCAGTTACAACCCAAAAACCGAGAGCAAAGGGAACAATAAAGCCACCAAGTGCTGCCAAGACACCACCTTTAGATGCTTTACCAAGCTCTTTTGGATCAATTTCCATACCTATGTAAAGCATCATGAGTAAGATGCCAACTTCAGCTAAAACACCAAGTGCTTCACTTCCGTAAAGAATACCTAAAAGGGGTGGACCAAGAATAATACCAGCTAAGATTTCACCAAGTACTGATGGGTAGCCTAAACGTGTTGCAATTTGACCACCGCACCATGCAGCAAGTAATACTAAAAATAAATTGAGAATACTTAGTTCCATAGTTTTTCTCCTAAAGATGAACTCGTTGTTTTGTCGTTTTATCAAAAAGGCTAAGTTCTGAAGCGTTCAAACAAATAATCTATAAAGCTATATTTACGGCTTTATGAATGAAGGTACTTAGAAAAAGACCAAAAATCAACATGTACTTTACTTTCCTTACAAGTGTTTTTCTGTTACTCATTTCTTACCTCTTTCTTGTTGACTAAGTTTAATAACGGTTTAGAATCTCTAAAAATTACACTCTAAGTATCCAAGCCTTTAGTGGTGATTAGTTGAAGATTTTGTGGAGAGTTTTGAAGATTCTATGTAGATTTTGTGGAGGTGTCTTTGTAGCAGCTTTGTAACAGACTATTGAAAGGCTGTGCTATAAAATTCTCTTAATGCAGTAAGAGCAAAAGTGTTTAACCGTTTAGTTGTCTTGTGGCTAAAAGCCAAACCAAAACTAAATCGTAAACTACAGGTAAGGCAAAGGCTGAAGCTGCAAAAGAAATTGCAACGAGCACGCAAAAGAGTAAAATCCTGATATGTTTCATAATGTTTGTTTTTCTGGACTATACTTCGAAACGTGCTGCATTATTCTAGAAGTTTTATATAAACAGCTAGCCACGATACGCTTGACAGCCCTGAGTCCTCTCTATTGAGTAGAACTTAACTTTGTCAATGTTTTGTGTCGATTGTTTGGAGATTTTGTGTAGTTATAGCGTGTCCGAAACTATATAACTATATGTAATAACCAAATGAGTTAGGGCTATCATTTGCTCAACCATAGTCTGTATCTAATAGTCTGTATCTAATAATCTGTGAGTTACCTAGATATCTCCATAAAAATAACATCAGCCTAAACTAATCAGCCTAAACTACGAATATAAACGGAATTGGTCTTACACCAAGTCCGACAATATCGTTAATTAAAAGCTCTTCCACGATTAACTGACCTAGGTCAGTTAATCGGCGAGCTTCGTAACGAGTAAGAATTAACTCACTTAGTGTGTACAGTTGTTACGTGGAAACGCTAATAGTTAGATTTTTCAATCAGAACAGCTTATGAATGAATTAAGCGAAATTGGTATTAGTTAGTCAAGGATTACACTTGAAGCTTTAGCTTGCTTTTAACGGTAGTCTAAGTTCAAACTGAGCACCGCAATCACTACAGTTGCTAGCTTCTATAGTGCCACCGTGTAGTGTTACTAATGTTTTGACGATAGCTAAGCCAAGTCCGCTCGAGCCTGTTTTATCCTTGCCTTGTATAAACCTATCAAATATTACAGGAAGTAGGTTTTCAGGGATTCCCTTACCTGAATCTTTGACAACAATTAGTGCGTTATTTTCTACTTCACTAAGAGATACGGCAATTTTTCCAGCCCTAGGTGTAGCCCCTAGGGCGTTAATCAAAAGGTTATCTAAGACTTGTGTTATACGTTGAGGATCAGCATGTATGAATACCTCTTTTGAAAAAGGAAGAAAAGTCAATTCAATTTGTTTCTCAGCAGCTTTTAGCTCATAACCATTAATGATACCCACAAGAAGATCGGTTAAGCTAAAGCTTTGCTTATTTAGGGATAGTTTTTGTGCATCTGCTAAAGATAAAACACGCAAGTCTGAAATGAGTCTGTGTAGTAACTCGGTTTGCACAAGTAATCTAGTCACCTCATCTTGATTAAAGGGAACAAGATTTTCTTGTAGGGCTTCTAAGCGTACTTGGATTGCTGTCAGTGGTGTCCGTAAGTCATGCGCTATGCTTGCAATCATTGCAGTGCGTTCTTCTTCATACATTTCAAGCGATGTTGCCATTTGGTTAAAGTTTTTGGCTAGTTCTCGTACCTCTCTACTGACATAAGGTTGCAGGTAACTTGACGCTTCAACTCTAGTACTTAAATCACCTTGGGCAACGCTTAAAGAAGACGAACTTACATCTTCAATAGGTTTAGAAATACGTCTTGCTAGCCATAAGGCAACTAAGCTTACAACTAAACCAGCTATACAGGTACCAACAATGCTAGAACGACGATGTACTATTTGCAAATTGCTAAAACTATTCGGACTTTCAGCATCTCTGCGAAAAACGCCTTCAAAAACACCCAAGTTTCCATCACGGTTTTGCAGAATAGTTTCTTGAAGTTCAACAGGTAATGAACGAAGGTAAAGTGTGCGCCCAATTTCCTGACTGGTCAAAATAATGACATCGCTGAGCAGAGCAGTTAGCAGCATTGCCAGTATCAATTTTGTAGCTAATCTATTATTCATATATCAGGTGGGTTAAGCTGACAGATTCAGCTTGTAACCAGTGCCCCAAACTGTGCTGATAATATCTTTTGCGCCTGCTTCGTCGAGTTTTTGTCTTAGGTTTTTTACATGTGTATCAACAACTCGTTCCAAAGCATCACTCTCTGGCATACTCACTTCAAGGAGTTCCCAACGGGAGATAACTCGCCCTGGTGTCTTAGCTAGGTGGTGTAACAGCTTATATTCAGTAGGGGTCAGGTTTAGCTCTGTGTCAGATACACGAGCGGTCATTTCATAGTTGTTGATTTCAATGTTTTCTATGCGAATAACGTCCTGAGTGTCTTCCTCTTGGTTGTTACGTTTTAGCATTGCCTGAATATGTGCGACTAGCACTCTAGGACTAAATGGTTTTGTGATGTAGTTGTCTGCGCCCAAGCCAAGTCCTAAGACTTGATCTATTTCTTCAGACCGTGCTGTAAGCATTACAATAGGTACAGAATCTGTGTTGCGAATTGTTTTAAGAACTTCTAGACCATCCAGTTCTGGAAGTCCAATATCCAGAATAATTAAATCTGGTGCGAAGGCACGCCAGAGCTCGAGCCCACGTTTACCATTTGCTGCACGCTCTGTTTGATAACCCTCTTTTTTAAGAAACAGCTCAACTGTTTCTGCAATGGTTTGTTCATCTTCGACAATTAAGATTTTTTGCATAGTCTGCATAGTAAACGACTTCTCTCCCGTGAAGCCTTCCATTAAAGGGCAATCAAGGGCAACAGTAAACTTTTCTAAATTAAAAGTATAGCTGTAAAGTTTGTGGATTGTGTGGAGAAGCGTTTTAGTTAAAATCTTTGCTGAAATCTTTACCTAAGGGAATGAAAATGATTTCCGTTCTGCAAATAGTCCTATATATAATCCTATATATAGAGTGACTTACATACCATCATAAAAAAACAACCTCCAAATACTGGAGGTTGTCATGGCGGGGGGATGGGAGAAAAACTGTGCTTTGCCAAAGGGGTAGCAAAGCATCTGAAATAACTATAGGACTGTTGTTTGAAGATTTTGTGTTGATTGTTTGAAGATTTTGTGTAGGTGTTTTTTATATAGCAAGGCGTACTCGTTTTAATAAAAAACATCAACCCAACTACAGCTGGGTTGATGAAAAAAAGGGGATTAAAATTAGAACTGATAAAGCAAAAGTTGATACTTATTTTTACCAAGCTCAGTAACTTCAAGTCTTAAGTGGTGACCTCCTTCTTTGTAATAACTTGTAATCATTTGATTTCCACCTAAAAGCCTGTAGTCATTTTGCCAATTAACGTTCCAGCCTAGTTCGTTCAAGCGCTTCGTCATCTCTATATAGAAGTCTAAGCTTGAGCTATCATCAACTACTACCATATCTATAGTGTCATCTAATAGAAGCTCTCTCGCTAAATTAAGTTCAGATAAAGTGACGTTAAGATTCGGTGTATAAGTTGTTGAGTAAGCTGGGGCGTAAGTTAGCTCAGCCTTGGCAAGAGTAAAAAGCAAACAAGCAATAATAATTAATAATGTTCTTTTCATAGTTAAACCTCACATAATTTGAATCAACAAAGGTACAAAAAAGGTACTAATTAGATTGAATATCTAAAAGAAGTTATTTAGTTGTAAGTGTGTTGTTGTGTTACTGAAACACTTAGGTAGTTGTTATCTCTATCTTCTTTGATTTAGCCTCTGCCAATTTAGGCATCGTTAAGGTAAGTAAACCATCGGACGTTCTGGCTTCAATACCTTTAACATCAATACCTACTGGTAACCGTAAACTGCGTTCAAAGTGACCTCGTGGGATACTTTGCATCACATATCGGCGTTGTTCAGCCTCTTCGATGTTGGGAAGATGCCCTTTAATCATTAGATTGCGATTATCAAGGGTGATGTCTAGGTCATCTTTTTGGATGCCGGGTGCTGCCATCTGTAAGACAACAGTTTCATCTGTTTCATAAAGGTCAACAGGGTAACCATGCATCCAGTTGTTTGGCTGTGTGCCTTCTTGTAGATGATTAAACAACTGGTCAAATTCTTGAAGCATATTTCCAGAATAATTCTCGAGATTTGAGAGTCGGACTGGAATATAGCGTGAACCATTTAGACGAATACGAGTCATGAAAACCTCCATAAATTATTTTTGGGAAAAGAGGGTTAACCTCTTTGAAAAACATTATGCATATTGAGTGAGTTATTGTCAAGTCTTATGATTGCATATGAGTTATTTTTTATAAAAACCTATGTATAACTAATCTTTACTAAATCATGTAAGCTACTCCTAAAGAAATTTTTGAAGAACATCTGCAACGTCTAGACGGCGGAGATGGGAGAACAACTATACTTTGCTAAGGGGGTAGCAAAGCATCTGATGTAACTATAGGGTGATTGTTTTAAGATTTTGTGTCGATTATTTGAAGATTTTGTGGAGATGGTTTTTCTATTTATAGCAGTTCTACGATTCACTGATATTGCAGTAAATCGGCGAGCTTCGTAACGAGTAGGAACGAACTCATTTAGCATAGGTCAATATTACACAGATTGTTATGTGTTCTTGTAAAATCTGACTATTGCAAGAAACTATGACTGGGCGTATCTAATAGGCGCATCTAATGGGCGGATCGTCAACCCTTTGACTGATAAACTGTAAGCAACATATTACAGTGGTTTACGGTATGCTCTTATTCCTTGTATGATTTGTTTAAAGGACTAAATGTGTCCTTTAGGAGGTTACATGAAAGGTCGCAGCACATTCTTCTTCTTCACCCTGCTTTTAGTTCTAATCGCAGGAGTAAACGCACAACTCTTTTCAAGAGATCTCTCTGCTGATTTTGAAGATAATGTTGCAGGACGCGCCTTCATGCAGGCCTATACAGCCCTTAAAAGTAGCTATCTTCAAGATGTCGATGACACAACCGTTATCGAAGGTGCTATCGACGGCATGATCGAATCACTTGATGATCGCTTTACTAGATACCGTACACCTGAAGAAGCAGCAAGAGAAAACGATAGTAGAAGTGGTAGCTTCTTTGGCATAGGCGTACTGCTAACACCAAGAAACCGAGCAGATAGCAAAATCATTGAAGTCATCAACGTCTACCGAGATGGTCCAGCCTATAAAGCAGGTATCAAACGTGGTGACATCTTTGCAGAGGTAGATAGCATAAATGTCGAAGATTTTACCTCTGATGAAATCATCGAGTTGGTACGTGGCGAAAAAGGCGCAAGCGTTATCTTAGGAATGCGCCGCCCAGGTCAAGAAACCTTGGAATACTTTGAAGTCATTCGAGATGAAATCGAAATTATCAATGTTGAATCTACCATGCTTCCACAAAACGTTGGCTATCTACACATTCGCCAGTTCGGAAACAGCCTGACCTACGAACAAATGGTCGAACAACTCAATGCACTTGAAAGTAAAGGCGCAAACTCACTCATTCTAGATTTACGAGACAATCCAGGTGGCTTGCTACCTCAAGGTGTACTCGTAGCAGATGAATTTTTGAGCCAAGGCGATATTGTCTTTCAACGTGTTCGTGGCGTTAGTCAGCGCTATGCTACTGCCGATGAGTACCAAGCCACCTTCAACAACAACCCCATCCCGATGGTTGTACTTATCAACGAAAACTCAGCCTCTGCTGCTGAAATTGTCGCAGCAGCCTTACAAGAAAATGGTCGAGCAAAAGTTGTCGGCACACAGAGCTTCGGTAAAGGAGTTGGGCAAAGCGTCATGCCTTTAGAAAATGGTGGTGAGTTTGTCTTTACCTCTTTTGAGTGGCTCACGCCAAATCGCAACAGCATCAATGAAGAAGGTGTAACGCCAGATGTGCTTGCCGAGGATGATCGTTTTGGTAATATCATCGCTTTAGAAGGTGAAGGAGCTGCTTTTGGTGAAACCATCGAATTTGTGGTGAATGGTCAGCTTGTAGGCAATGCCACTGCCGATGAAAATGGCGAGTTCAGATTTCTTCAGAGCATCTCTCGTGGTGACTATAGTGAGATTCAAGGCGAAGCACTTGTGAATCTCACTGACGACAACTCTTTACGTGTGGCATACGAAGAGGTCTTAAAGTTAACGAACAATTAAATAAGTCTATTAAGTAGGTCTATCCGTGTTCAAGGTTGAGACCTATATAACGACACGCCCACCCCCTTAACACCGTCTAGGACACACTTTTGCAATTCTCGCATTTTATTCAAAAACATGTTGCTTACTATCAAAGCACCTTATAACTAAACCTGAAACATACTACTAAATCTAAAATACACTGTAAAATTTGACCGCCTCAAAACTATAACGTACTGTTACCTATGCAATTTCTACCGCTCGAAATGTATGGACTTAAGGTCTATGCTGGCTTCTGGCGTCGTCTTGTTGCTGCCGTACTAGACAGCTTAGTATCATTTCTACTTTTTGGGTTACTGTATCTAGCTTATGTCAATTCAACTGCTTCAATTACATGGCTTGTTCTTGCAGCCTTGGTCTACAATCTGTCATATGCTGTTTACACAACCTTTTTCCACTATCGCTTTGGCGCAACACTAGGCAAGTTGGCTACAGGCATAAAAGTCACCCAGCCTGATGGGTCACCTATTACATTAGGTCAAGCCTTTCTTCGCTCGATTGTAGAAATTGCTTTTGCAGTTACTTATATTGCTTTAGATTTTCAAGCCTTTTCCAGAATGAATACATCTGAATTTATAGCTTTGCCACAACAGTATGGGATTCGGTCTGACTATATCTATTCCTATACGCCAAACTGGTATGAACTCATATCACTTATATATTTCCTTTGGATTATTAGTGAGCTTATTGTCCTGTTATTCAACAAGCGTAAAAGAGCACTACACGATCTCATTGCAGGAACTGTTGTGATAGATAAAGAATTTTCAAAGGAAAAGCTACTTCAATGGTTAGGACAAGTTTGAGTACAAAAAAGAGTAAGCCATCAAGTAACTTGAGTATGTGAACAAACAAGAAGATGGCTTACAGGCAATTATAGAACAAGCGTTAGTTGGAATGCCAGAAGTAGGGAAATGGCAACGAG
>CALDTA010000206.1:0-4822 GCA_937924455.1 uncultured Deinococcales bacterium | reverse complement strand
TGCAAAAACACTTTCATCTACAGATACTTCTGTATCAGCCAACAAACGCTCAACTTCAGCATATGATTCTCGGATGCGCTTAAGACCTTGCTCAGAGGCATATAGACCCTCTGGGGAAAAGTCACTAACGCTGCGGTAGTGAGACCCAAGCAAGTTAAATCTGATAACCATTGGGTCGTATTGCTCAAAAAGCTCTTCAAGCGTTTTAAAATGACCTTTACTCTTTGCCATTTTTTCACCTGACAAGGTAATAAAATTCCAATGCATCCAGTAGTTTGCAAAGCCCTTACCCGCAGCTTTTGCTTGGGCAATCTCACACTCATGGTGTGGGAAAATAAGGTCTAGTCCACCACCGTGAATATCAAACTCGTCCCCAAGGTACTTGGTACTCATAACCGAGCACTCAATATGCCAGCCTGGAAAGCCTTCTCCCCACGGTGAGGGCCAACGCATAATATGGCTAGGCTCAGCCTTTTTCCAAAGTGCAAAGTCACGTGGGTCTTCTTTTTCACTGCGAACTTCAACCCTTGTGCCTTCTTGTGTATCTTCTAGGCTACGACCAGAAAGTTCACCATAGCTCTCCCACTTAGAGACATCAAAGTAAACGCTGCCGTTTACTTCATAGGCCAGACCTTTCTCTAACAAATCTTGCGTCATGTCAATTTGCTCAATGATGTGACCTGAGGCGCGAGGTACGATGTCAGGACGACGCACATTCAGTGTGTTCATGGCATCAAAGTACGCCCAAAAATATTTTTCGGCTACTTCCATGGGCTCGAGCTTCTCTAACGCAGCCCGCTTAAGCAACTTGTCTTCACCCTCATCCATGTCATCAGTCAGGTGACCAACATCCGTCACATTTGAAACCATTCGCACTTTGTAGCCAGAACTTTCCAACCAACGTTTTAAAACATCAAAAACAATTGGTCCACGTGCATGACCCAAGTGCGGGTCTGAGTAAACCGTTGGACCACAGTAATAAATACCAACATAGCCCTCTGTTAGAGCTTTGAAATCTTCTTTTTCTCTCGAAAGCGTGTTGTAGAGTTTTAGTGCCATCTAGTTCTCCATCATGTTTGTCTTAGCTATTATGTCTTACTGCACATACAGCAAAACCCATTATTTACAAGTTTAAATCGCTTACCTTAAAGATAAGTCAAAACTATTTTTTTGTATAAGGATTTTTATATAAAGTGTCTACTACACAAGTGTCTAAAACGAGTGAATCAACAACATCGCTCATGACAAGAATAGGTGCAGCCCAACTGTAAACAGTTTGCTATAGCCCGTAAAGATACAGCCTGTAAAGATACAGCCTGTAAAGACACAGCCCGTAAAGACACAGCCTTTAAACATATTGGCGCACGCATAATCATATGGCGGAGTTTAGCACATTAAGCCTGAAATTAACAACCGTAGGAGATGAAATTTTTGCCTTAAGACTTGCCTTAAGATTTATCTTAAGGCTGAACAATCTTCTCCATAATCGCTACCGCAGCAGCATTTTCTTTACTGTGCGTTAAACTCAAGTGAACCACATAGCCTTTTTCGTCGATTTCTTGTTGAATTTTATCAGAGAACTTAAGAATGGGACGTCTTCCTTCTCTGGACACCCACACTTCTTTCCAGCCATAACTCTCACGCCAACATTTTTGAAAGGCTTCTTTCGCAGCAAAGCGTGCTGCTAGACTTGGCAAAGGATTAGACTTGCTAAAAGCATAATCAATTTCTTCTTGGGTAAAGTGACGCTCTATAAAACGACTTCTATACCTGTTCCAAACTCGCTCGATGCGCTCGAGCTCAATAATATCTATACCAACAGCCACTATCATTAGACGATTTCCTTTACGCCAGTTTGACCTGAATACTCCGTAGACATGGCGACAAAAGCACGTTCTGCCATAGCTAGAAAAAAGCCATGCTCGACAACACCAACAATACTGCTCACGTCTGCTGCCATTTGCTTAGCATCAAAGGCTTTGTCAAAAAAACAATCAAAAATATAATTGCCATTATCAGTAATAAATAAGTTTCCCTCTTTAGTAAGGCGTTGACTAGTATTGGCACATAACTGTTCCAATTCATGTACAGCAGCCTTATACCCAAAAGGAATCACTTCTACGGGTAGTGGTGCTTTCTGACCTAAGTAGTCTACTTCTTTACTATCATCACTGATTAAAATAAGCCTTTTCGCTCTAGATTCAACAATCTTTTCACGGGTCAGTGCGCCACCAAGTCCTTTTATTGCATCAAGCGAAGGGGTGATTTCATCCATACCATCAATAGCTAAATCAATCGCTCTATCGCTTAACTCTGTTAATGGAATACCTAATGACTCAGCTTGTGCCTCGCTTGCTTTCGAGGTTGCAATAGCAACAATATCTTTAAGCTCACCATTCTTGAGCTTTTCGCCAATCGCATCAATAGCATGTTTGGCAGTGCTGCCTGTACCTAAGCCAACTAACATGCCGCTTTCGACCAAGGTCACCGCTTTGAGCGCAGCTTCTTTTTTTAAATCGTCTATAGAACTCGATTTTGAAGTCATTATGCTTGTAAGTCTTTCAAAATTTTCGCAACACGTTCACCGTGTCCTGTCGCTTTCACGTTATACATTGCTTTGGCAATTTCACCTTTAGGATTGATAATAAAGGTAGAGCGAATCAACCCTACAACCACTTTGCCGTATAGCTTCTTTTCGCCATAGGCTGCGTACGCCTTAGCAAGTTCATTCTCTTCATCAAAGAGAAGCGGAAAATTCAGCTCATACTTTTCTTGAAATTTTTCATGCGATGCTAAATCATCAGCCGATACACCTACAACTTTGGCATCCATACTAGCGTTTGCTTGCAGGTCACGAAAATCACACGCTTCTTTAGTACAACCAGGCGTATCATCTTTTGGGTAAAAGTATAGGACTAACCACTCACCCTTAAAATCTTTGAGTTGAAGTGTGCCATCCGTTGAAGGTAGTTTGAAGTTAGGAGCTTTATCTCCTTCTTGTAATCTGGTCATTATTAAAATCCCCATCTTGCAATAATGCTTTAGAAAAACTAATCTACAGCTATTGTATAGTTTATATCAGTTTTTGCTCAGGTTAAAAATCTAGATTTAAAATATACAGCTATCAAAAGATTCAAAACAACCTATAAACACTACTTATCATGACAAATTCAAAATCGCTTCCACCCCTTATACTCGCTAGTGGTTCACCAAGAAGAAAAGAACTCTTAGGTCTACTAAACATCCCTTTTGAAATCAAGCCCGCTGATGTCGATGAAAGCCCGTTTGAAGGTGAAGCCGTCGCTACACTCGTGGAACGCCTTAGTAAGTCAAAAGCAGAACACATAGCCAAAGACCACCGAGGGCATCTGGTGATTGCTGCTGACACACTCGTAGCTATTGACCAGAAAATCCTTTCTAAACCAGAAAATGATGAAGAGGCACTAAGCTTTTTGAAACTCTTATCGGGTAATATGCATACTGTGTACAGTGGTTACTGTTTGAGTCATGAGGGTAGGGCTCGAGCCAGTGTCCTGACCAGCAAAGTCTACCTGCGAGACCTAGACGAGGCAGAGCTTGATTGGTACGTCTCTACTGGTGAAGGTAAAGATAAAGCTGGGGCGTACGCCATTCAAGGCTATGGCGCAACCTTAGTCGAAAACATCGAAGGCTGTTACTTTAATATCGTAGGTTTGAGCTTGGCACACATCTGCAAAGAAATTAAACATCTGGGGTTTCGTTTTGTCTGAATTAGCAAAAGCTTTTGTCACCTTTTTAATACTCGCTGCTTTGTCAATTGTCTTGATTCAAATTGGACAAAGACCAGATACAGCAACTTCAAACACAGGAACATCAGGAGCAAACACAGCAACATCAACTAGCTTATTTCAAAGATCCTTAGTGCAAAGACCGCTATCTTTTCTGAGTAGTGCCGTTGCACTGCCACACAACATCTTTGTGGCTTCCACAGCTAATGTACGCAACTACCTAGCAAGTGTTTCTCAAAGGCATGACCAAGAAGAAGTGATTGCAAATTTGCAAGAAGAAGTCGCCACCTTAAAGAGTGAACAAAGGCAGCTCGAGCTGCAACTCGAAAACTACCGACAGGTGCTTGGGGTACGTGTCTTCCAATCTTCAGGCGTCATCGGCACTGCTGATGTCATCGGCATATCTTCAGGCAGGTTACAAAACACCATGACTCTCAATAAGGGTAAAAACGACAGTGTTGTAAAAAACATGCCTATTACTGTGCCAGAAGGTCTAGTTGGTATTGTTACTGAAGTCAGCGAGCGCAGATCAGTTGTTCGCACCATTCTCGATCCAAGCTCACGAGTCGGCGTAACGGTTCAAGGCAAAGCTGGTCAAGGCATTGCTGTTGGACAACTAGATGGCAATTTGCGGATTATTGACTACTTTCAGCAAGATACAGTCAAAGTTGGTGACCTTGTCGAAACTCAGAGTCGCAAAGGACTATTTCCTCGTGGCTTGCCTGTTGGTACTGTCA
The DNA here is from genome assembly GCA_937924455.1 of uncultured Deinococcales bacterium. GTDB lineage: Bacteria > Deinococcota > Deinococci > Deinococcales > Trueperaceae > CALGZD01. The sequence goes on along the minus strand of CALDTA010000206.1, from coordinate 318 downwards.
TTCAAGTACTCGACAATGACCCTAACAGTCTCACAACTGAGTTCATTGTCAAACCTGCTGCTGATATCCAAAATATTTTGGCAGTATCGCTAATTAAACCACTCTAAAGATTCAACCCATACAAATAAAAAACTCCTCAAGTATCTGAGGAGTTTTTTGGTTTTGTGCTAGGCACTGTTTGGTGGGTGATGGAGGATTTGAACCTCCGACCTCGACGTTATCAGCGGCGCGCTCTAACCAACTGAGCTAATCACCCATACAAAAAAAATCTTTTTGCTAAAGCATTTTCTTCTTTAGCGTTTGGGAGTTTAACACAGC
>CALDTA010000205.1:0-2519 GCA_937924455.1 uncultured Deinococcales bacterium | reverse complement strand
AAATCTTAAATCAGTAAACTGGTTTGGCACCATTCACCTCTAACAATGCCCCACACATATAGCGTGCTTCGTCGGAAGCTAGAAAATAGACAACATCTGCGATGTCTTCAGGTTCAGCTATACGACCAATTGGAACAGATTGATTGAGTTCATTCACAGCCTTGTCTGGGTCAAGTCCTCGGATTTCGAAACCAGTGCGGAGCATGGGTGTATTGACTTCGTTTGGGCAGACTGCATTGACTCGAATGTTATCTTTTGCATGGTCTCTAGCAAGACACTTGGTCATAGCTGCGACGGCAGCTTTTGTTGTGCAGTAAATCAGGTGATTGGGTCCAGGGTAAATTCCCCAGCAAGACGCAATATTGACAATTGCACCACTTCCCTGCTTTTCCATTAACGGTATTACCGCTCTGCACAATCTAAAAGGTGCTTCGACATTTACAGCCATCGATAGTGCATAGTCATCATCTGAGGTACTCGTTATATCTCCTCTACGCATCAAACCAGCGTTGTTAACCAAAACATCCAAGCGCCCGAAGCTTTCAAAGACTTTTTGTGGGAGGGTGTCGCAATAGTCTGGATCAGTTAGGTTTCCAGGGAAGGCTCGAGCCTCCCCTATTCCCTCCACATCAGATAACTTTTCTAAGCTCCCAATCGAATCTGGTAAATCCGCAAGCGCCACATCATAGCCATGACGAACAAATTTAGCAACAATAGCACTGCCTATACCACCGCCAGCACCCGTCACCAAAGCAACTGGTTTTTCTTGTTTCATTAGCCCTAGTTTACTTCATTACAGCTCAAATTGTAAGCACTAAAAAACACAAGCAGCATCCACTAATTGGATGCTGCAACAAGAGTAAGCATGTTTTCAAACGAAGTACGAAAACTGCAAGGTGCGTTGTTTATAAGAAATACCTTACATGTAATATTCCACTTAACATCCAAAACTAAAACGCACCCAAACCACATGCAAAAATGCATGTGGTCGTCTTTATACTATCTCTGTTTATCTCTACTTGCCCTCTAGTTTATCGGTTCAGGATCAATCCTACCCTCAAGTACACCGACAAAGTAAGCAACCGTCTCATCATATGGTGTAAGTTGCTGCACTACGTACCAGTACTCAAGCGCCACATTACTATACCCAAGTTCTTGAGAGGTAATAGCTGCCCAACGATGCGCTTCTAAATAGTTATTATCCAATGACGCTGCATAGACAAAGTATTGATTGGCATCCTCGACTAGTCCATCTTCATAAAAGCTCAGCCCATCAATATAGGCCTGACCTGCATCACAGCCCCACATACTGTGTTCTTCAGCAACATCTACAAAGTAGGCTGCTGATCTATCGTATGGGGCAAGTGCAGCGTAGTTTTGCCAAGCCCACAAAGCATCTTGAGAAATACAACTTTCAAGTAATGTACGTGCTAACCAGCGCCATGCCTCGGCAAACTCTGGAGCAGATGTCACAGCAATGGCAAAAGCATCTTTTGCTTCAAGCAAACTTCCTTCTTCATAATGTTCTAAACCATGATAGTAAGCAAAACTTGCATCGGGACCAACAAGCAGCTCGAGCTGTGAACGTTGCAAAAAGTATTGAGCTTGCTCTGAACCTCTAAATTGGGCTTCTTCCCAATAAGCAGCAGCCTCTTCAGGAAAGCCAATCTCGCTGTAAATATGACCAATTTCTTGAACTGACACCCAATCCGAAGGATTTAGCTGACTAACAGCTTCGTAATACGAAAACGCAAAATCAATATTGCCAGATTCATAGTAGGAATAGCCTAAGTCATTGCCAACATTGGTGAGTAATTCAACTAGGTAGTCATCCAAAACACCCCCTGCTTCACGATAAGCACGACCATATTCCCAAGCCATATAATCCCAACCAACTTCGTTATAGCTTGTCGTTGCAATGTACAAAACATCTAAATCTAAAGGGTTTGCCTGATTAAATTGCACAATCTGCGCCAGCGCTTCCCGCCAAGCTGGTTGATCAACCGTAGGTGGCAAACCTGTAGCATAGGTACTTTGTCGGGCAAGTTCGACTTTTTGCTGGGCAACTTCCCATGACATCAAACCAGACACCAGCCCAGACGCCAGCCCAGACACCAGCCCGGACCCAATACCTGTATGAGCAGATGTATTAACAGATGTATCAACAAATGTATTAGCAGATGCGTTACTTAAGGTCATAGATTGTCTAATAGCTTGTGTTTCCTGAGTATAAGGCGCATACACTTGCGCCGTAGCAAACATTCCGATACATACTGTCAACAGTGTAATGACAGCTCCTACCCCCCAAAACTTTAAGGTGCGAAACCTTCTCTCCATTCGAAAACCTCCTCCTAAGGCTAATAATTTTAAAAATTAATTGTAGCTGTTTAGGTTTTTAGAGCAAGAATCTCAGAATGATTGAAAACAGAACGAAGTGCTTCAAGAACATTAATAGATTGTTTGCGGAGTGTAGAAATCACAGCTTGAATACGAGCATACTGCTGAGTTCCAGCGAAAGT
>CALDTA010000204.1:0-2729 GCA_937924455.1 uncultured Deinococcales bacterium | reverse complement strand
TTATTTTAAAGTAGGGCTTTTAAGTAGGGTATAGCTAGAGGATAGATAAAGTACGAAAGTGAGTTGCGAAGCATCAATTTTTTGAGAAAAACAGGCAAGTTAGTCATTTTAGGAATCATGACAAATACCTTCCTCTACTTTCTATATCAAGTCTTTCCTATACCCAGATTTTATTGGCTTGCGCTCATCGCTATTGTCTTTGTGCTCGGTTTTAGAAAATTAATTGGTCCCGGATTCTCACCCACAGTCAGTGAAGGATTCCCAACGGTAGATGGCATTCGTATGGATCATAAACAGAGCAAGTATTCACAAGTCGATGGACCAGATAGCATATTTGGTTTCATGATGATGCTCGTTGCCTTTGCAAGTCTTTACTTTTGTTTAACAGTGACATAAGGTGAAAGACAAAATAGATAATTACATCTCTAAAAGGAGTTTGAATATGCGAAAGAATCTTCTCAAAGCTAAATTTAAAGCAGGAGAACCTGTTGTGAATGGCTGGTTACATATACCATCAACGGTCTCAGCAGAATCTATGGCACATCAAGGCTTTGATAGCCTAACCTTAGATTTGCAACATGGTTTGATTGATTATTCAACTGCACTACCTATGCTACAAACGATTTCATCAACTGATGTTGTGCCGATGGTGCGTGTGCCGTGGAATGAACCTGGCATCATTATGAAATGCCTAGATGCTGGCTCTTATGGTGTGATTTGCCCAATGGTAAATACGCAAGAAGAGTGTGAAGCTTTTGTAGGTGCGTGTCGTTATCCTCCTGCGCCTCACGGTTACAGAAGCTCTGGACCAACTAGAGCAAAACTCTATGGTGGCGATGACTATGGCGCTCATGCCAATGATGAAATCTTGACACTAGCTATGATAGAAACCGCTCAAGCTATGGAAAATATTGATGCCATCATGAGTGTTGAAGGTCTTGATGGTGTTTATGTTGGACCATCTGATTTAGGTCAATCTATGGGTCATGGCACAGGTTTAGATAGACAAGAAGCTGTGATGCTTGAGGCTATCAATCATATTGCTGCAAGCGCTAAGAAGCATGGCATTGTAGCTGGTATTCATACCGCTGATCCAAAGTACGCCAGTGAGCGTCTTGCTAATGGTTATAACTACATAACCATTGGGTCTGATTTTGGTTTGATGAATGCTGCTGCTAAGCAAGCTGTTAATGCTGTTCGCTCTGGTGAAGGAATGGATTTAGAAGCGTCAGCTTATTAGCTTTAGACAGAAATTAAAACCTATAAAAAAGGGCAAGTACTGGAATAGCCGCTTGCCCTTTTTCGTTTTTTTCTTAGCTTAAAAGTGAATGTTAAAGCCTGTTGTTAGGCTGAATACAGGCACAAAAGCAGGTATAAACTCACCACCAATGCTTAATGGCATTGAGGCATTTAGCTCTACAAAAGGTCTGGTAGAATTTTGGGTAAAAAATTCAGCACCCCACATGCCTCCCACAGCTAAAGCAAGGTTATTGCCGGGACCATCGCCTAAAAATACCAGTGCTCGTGGTCCAAAGCCCATATAGCTATGTATAGGTGCATTTTCATTGCTTAAATCAAAGATGCCATTGACACCAACAGCAAGGAAGCCACCACCATCCATGCCAAAACCACTGAGTGTTGTTCTTAAGTCAATATTATTCGCGAGTGCATCTTCAACACCAATATGAATATCTATGCTTGGGATGATGTAGTGAAGACTTGCAGATGTACCAAACCACAACTTGCTATCTTGAACCATTTCTTGAGATGTGCTTTGAGCTTGTGCTGAAGTTGTTGTGAAAATTGCTGTTAAAATTATAGATAGGATGACTAAGGCAGATTTGCTTTGCTTGTGTATGGTTTTTTGCGTGTTGTTTTGCATGTTTTACTCCTTATAGTGTCTTGAATAGTATCTTGAATGTTTATATCTAGAACGTGAAGTTGTGTTTATCCTCGTATGTTTCTTCAGTATGTTTCTATAGTAACTTCTCTTTTAACCTGAGCTTGAATGTAGCAAACAAACTATTACTGTTTATTGAGTGTAAAAGAGCCAACCTTTAGATTACTAAAGCTACAATTTTCATTGCTGTAATTATCAGGCTCGTATACACCGACGATTGAGTCGCCAATTCTTGTGGCATTGACACTGATTGAACAGTTTGTATCATCACCAAAGGTAAGTCTTGACCAGAAATTGGTCGAATAGCCATCAGCAGAACCACTGAATATGCCCGTTGCATTGAGTGAAGGACTAAAAGCAGCAGACCAAGTTCCTTTGAGGTCATAGTAGTGTTCGTTTGTATAGTAGTTAGAACTAGAATCTTGACTATAGTTATGAGGCAAAATTGTTACGGAGACATTTGCTGAACGTGGGTTAGTAGCTTGTTCTGTCAATGCGCCTTCCCACTTACCAGCATAATTATAGATATAGTTTGCTGGTGGTGGGTCATAGAGGTAAGGGTCTAAACAGCTTGTTAGGCTTAGTGTTAACATGAGTAATAAACTCGTCAATCCAAATTTTTGTAGATTTTCGAATCTCATTTGTGGGTTTTTGAATCTAAGATGTGTCATGGGCAATTTCCTTAGTACTAGAGCATTAGATTGCCCTGAGTATAGGTAATTACGGTTGTGCTACACATCAAGCCTAAGATATATATTTATTTGCTTTGATATGTCTTAAGACCTATAAATATCTTTTTAAGCGTTCATGGTTAATAGTCGTTATAAGG
>CALDTA010000203.1:0-4306 GCA_937924455.1 uncultured Deinococcales bacterium | reverse complement strand
AACACTGCTGATGGTCGTGAAGTCCTAAGCTTAACCATGAACCACAACAGCTTCTTGGAGCACACTGGTCTTATGGCTTATGACCTCCTTAGCTGGGTTACTCAAGGTACTTTCATTGGTGAGCGTCGTTACTACTTAAGCGTTGATGTTGATGACTGGTATCTTCAGAGTGCTGTTTGGAACCCTGCTACTAATAGTAACTTTGCATTTACAGAACGAACCTTCAGAATTTCTGCAACAGATGTATATAACAGTAGAGACGGTATCTTAGATCTAAGAAGCCGCTTCAATGTGCCAAATCTTAACTACAACCAAGTTTTTAACGCTAATGGCGCTAATCCTTCTGTTACATCTGCCAACTGTTCAAATAACGCAACACTAAGTGAAGCAACACTATGCGTTGGTGACTTTTTCCCTTGGGTAAATCACACCTTCACCCATGCAGATATGGACTTTCTTGATTATGCTGCATCACGTAAAGAGTTTGAAGATAACATCGTCTTTGCAGAAGGTCGTTTACCTGACTTCGATAGACAATTCCTAGTTACTGGCAGACACTCTGGTCTAGGCTGGCGCAGAATTGCAGATTCAAATGGTGCTACCTGCGTAGTTGATCAAGTACCTGGAGATGAATATTGTCAATTCGGTCTTCAATCATCTAATACGGCTATGCTTCAAGCAGCAGTCGACTTAGGTATTAAGTACCTCGCTGCAAATAGAGGTTGGTTCACACACGAGGCTGCTTGTGATACTTGTCTGATTGTTCATCCTCAAGAATCACGTGTCAAACTTATTCCTCGTTGGCCAACTAACGTTTTCTTTAACGTCACTGACCCAACTGAAAACGCTAGTGAGTTTAACTATCTTTACGGTCCTAATGGCATCGTTCGTGATGGTAACGGCAACCCATTCTTCGCAGTTGATCAGACTTGGTCACAAATCTTAGATTTCGAAGCTGATATTGCTATGCGTCACATTCTTAGTGGCTCGCCTTATCCTCACTTCGTTCACCAAGGCAACTTGCGTGAGTATGCACCTGGTCGCAGTCTTCTTTATGACTGGACTGAGGCTACACTACAAGTCTTCGATAGCTATTTCAGCCTACCGCTCATCTCACAAGACTGGGCACAAATGGCGCAAACACTAGAAAATAGAACGAGCTTCTTCAATGCAAATGCTACTGGTGTTTGGGATAGAGCGACTAACTCTGTCAGCATCAATGCTCCTGCAGGTGCTACTGTCTTTGTAACTGGTGCTAACATTCCTGGCAGCTCTACCTTTAACTATGGTGGCGCTACTGTATCGGTGATAAATGGCAGTACAACAGGCGTTACACCTGAACCAACACCTACTCCTACCCCAACGCCTACACCGACTCCTGAGCCAACGCCAACACCGACACCGACTCCTGAGCCAACACCGACACCTTCTACAGTGACTGTTGCACCAATTCTTAACCAAGCTAGTGAAGAAGGTTCAAACGTAAGTGTTGATGTTAGTGCGACAAGCTCAACAGGTGGAACACTGAGCTACTCTGCACTTGGTCTACCAACTGGTGTTGTCATCTCAGAAACAACAGGTGTTTTATCTGGCTCACCAAGCATTCCTGGTGTCTACAAGGTAACAGTGACCGCAACTGACGGTTCTGGTACTGGTTCACAAGCTTTTGATTGGACTATTACACCAGCACAAACTACTTTGGGAGACAACCTCCTACAAAATTCAGGTTTTGAAAATGGTACGACAGCTTGGGCAAATGCAAGTTGTGGAAGTGGTTCAATTACAACTTCAAATGATGCTATTGAAGGTCAATCTGCACTCAACCTATCAGGAAGTGCTGCATGTGTAAGCCAAATCCTAACTGCAACACCTGATACAGAGTACAACTTAAGCTGTAAATCAAGTAACCTCTCAAACAGCTACGCTGATATGAGCATGTACTTCTATGACAGTGCAACTGCCACTAGCACTTTAGGCAAAGCTGTTGCACTTACAGGCAGTGACTATACCGAATATACATTTACAGCTATTTCACCAAGTTCGGTAAGTACAGTCGGCATATATTTCTACATCGCTGATGGTGGAAACCTACTGATTGATGATTGTGTACTTCAAGAGTCAATTAAAGGGGAAGCACCAACACCTGAGCCTACAACACCTGAGCCTACACCAACACCTGAGCCTGCACCTGAGCCTACACCTGCACCAACTAACGATCTGCCTTGGACAGAAACTTTTGCTCAAGGAAATGGAACACAAAGTGATTCAGATGCTACAGCTTGGAGCTCGAGCCGTGCAAGTGGTACCTACGGTGTTCAAAACGGTCGATTTGGCGTTCAAAATGCTGGTGGAGAAGCTATATGGCAATCTGAAACCATCACAGTTTCAGGTGCAACCAATGGCATAGCTTTCTCAGTCGATGTTCAATCAGGTGGAAAGCCTGAACGTGGTGATTATGTTCGCATCTCATACATTCTCGATGGTGGATCTGAACAAGTCATCTACGATCAACAAGGTAAAATCAACCGTAATAAAGTCTTTAAAGTGTCAAACAACATCCCTGCTGCTGATACTATAGCAATCATCATCCGTGCTTCAACAAATGACAGTCGTGAAAGCTATTTCTGGGATAACTTATCTCTACAACAGCGTTAAGCTAAACTGTTACTAACTATTACTAAACGCTATTACTAAACACAGAAAAAGCACCTAGCTCAACACTAGGTGCTTTTTTATTTCTCTTAATTTTTAAAGGTTAACGACGTCCCATCATCTCAAAGTCTGCCTCTACATATTCACCTTCGATAACCTCTAAAGTAGGGTTCTCCATTGGCAAACTTGAATCAACTGCTGTTATAGATTTTTGGAATGTGATTGCACCTTCTGCGATAATACCACCACGTACATCAGCATTTAGACTGTTTGTGTAAGTACCCTTTGCTTGAAAAACACCAAACATAACACCATCTTTGTTAATCGTCATGTTTTTATCAGATACTGCATTTATTCCTACTACAGTGCGACCATCTGTAGATTCTTGAAGTAGTTCGTTGTTCATAGTTAAATTTGATGCAGTTAAGAGTGATGATGTACCTTGAATTGAAGTGGTCTTTTGAAAAGTCAAATCATCCTTCGCATAAATCAAGCTATCATCAATCGTAGAATCACCAATTTCTAAACTTCCATCACCAACAGAAACAATGACTGCATCATCCAAGATGCTGCCAGAAAAAATTCGCATCTGCCCTGTTAGATTGATAATCCGTACTCCACTCAAATCAGCATTACGTGGAATATCAATACCATCTTTTTTAGTGATACACACTGTTTTACCACCTCTAAAGCCTGCATCGTATAGGTCACTACTTCTGTAAACATCCATTGAGCTTGCATCGTGAATCTTCACACCAAAACTTGTACAGATATAATTGATAGCTGCACTGATATCAATATCAGCATCTACAGGTCCATAGTTTGGATCAGTATTATAAACACCGTCACCATTTGTATCAGCAAGGTCTAACAAACTAACACTCGATAAATCAGCGTCAGCTGGTAAATAATCAAGTTTTTGCAGTGCTTCAGCAGAAATCATCGGTTTTCCATTGTCATTAAAGACTGCAGCCAAACCTTTAAGCAATGCAGCATTTGCATTGATAACTACAGGTTGTGGATTTTTCGGCTGCCCGTCTGGTAACCATGGATTAAATGGGTCATAAACCATCGACCTTGGCTTACCAAAGCTACATAGGTTTTCACCACGAGGTTCTACACATGTGTAATCTTCTTGGTCAAATGCAGCTGAAAAATACGACTCCTTGTTTTCTGCTTCTTTGGTTTCAATGCAATCGCCAGTCTCTTCACTGTAAGCAATGCAATCAAATACCGTGTCTAAGTCGCCGTGTACTGTAAAGCCTTCATTGCCGTGTATGCCTGCAGATGTCAGCACTGTACCTTGCATTTGATTAAAGATAACCTCTTGCTTAGATAAGATGCCGTGTTGATAGGCTGGTAATGGTCTACTATGACCTGTTGAAGCAGGAATCGCATTGGCAAGCATTTCAGACGTATAGCTTGCATCTTTTCCACTTTGACCAACTACTGCCATGTATATATTAGTTCCCGTTGTACTATAGGCATTTGGATCTAAGAAGTAATTGAAATCTGTTTGTGTAGCACTCACTGCCAAAGGCACTAAGCTACCAACGGTATTATCAGTTGGCATCAACCCTGTATTTTTCCAACTGTCTCCAAACATAATGTAAGATACTTCAATACCTGCTTCCGCATTATATTTTGCGATAGC
>CALDTA010000202.1:0-3751 GCA_937924455.1 uncultured Deinococcales bacterium | reverse complement strand
AATTATCAATCACTCCAAGAACTCTTAAAAAACAGCTCACTAACAGGTGTAGCGCAAGATTCTCGCTTGGTAAAAAAGGGCTATGCCTTTGTTGCTCGTCGTGGAGATGTCGTTGATGGTCACCGTTTCATTTCTCAAGCTGTTGCAAACGGTGCTGTAGTTGTCGTGGGTGAAGCAACACCTGAAGAGCAAGAAGGTATGGAACTTTGTGTGCCTTATGTACAAGTACCCAATGACAAAGTCGCACTTGGTTGGTTGGCTGCTGCTGTAAACGAGCACCCAAGCAGTGCGCTTTACACAATTGGCGTTACGGGCACAGATGGCAAAACAACAACCTCTTACTTGCTACATCACCTACTCGGTTCTAGCTACAAAACAGGTTTAATGTCTACGGCAAGCGTGCGAGTTGGTAGCGAGGAGTTGGACTTAGTCGGTCACTTCACTACACCAGAATCGCCACAGGTACAGGGTTTTCTTAAAAACTTTGTGGATGCAGACTGTAGCCACGCTGTGATTGAATCTAGTAGTCATGGCTTTGCACGACATAGGCTTGATGGTATCGAATACGATGTTGGCATTTGGACCAACTTAACACCAGAACATCTGGACGATCACGGAACTTTTGAAAATTATCGTGAAGCAAAACTCACCCTCATGCGCCGTTCAGCATTAGCGATTATCAATGCTGATGATGAAAACGCTGTCTACTTTCAAGCAGCAGCACCACGAACAATTAGTTATGGCATAAACAATCAAGCAGATTGGCAAGCCACAAATATTCGTGCTGAAAGTGCAGCCCTACGTTTTGACTTAACAGTTAGCACAACAGCAACAGGTACTGTAACAGGCGCATTAATAGGCACATTGCCACAATTTTCTCGTGAAGTCTATTTACCAATGATTGGTAGCTACAATATATACAATGCCTTGGCAGCGATGGCAGCAGCCTATCAGGCAGGTATAGACATCAACACGCTACTAGAACGACTTGCAAATTTTAAAGGTGTTCCTGGGCGTATGCAAACCGTTCAAGCGAAGCCTTTTGCAGTTGTCGTTGACTTTGCCCATACCGCAGCAGCACTTACTAAAGTTCTCAAAGAAGTTCGAAAACAAGTTAAGGGTCGCATCATCACTGTAATTGGCGCTGCTGGTGAGCGTGATTCTGGTAAGCGTTTTCCCATTGGGCAAGTTGCCCTTCAACACGGTGACTTAGCTGTATTTACCGAAGAAGATACCCGTTCAGAAGTTACCTCAGACATTTTGGCTGAAATTGCCGAAGGTGCTAAAGATGCTGGTGGTCACGAAGCTAAAGATTTCTGGCTTGTTGAAGACCGTAGTGAGGCTATTAAAAAAGCACTGATTCTAGCTGGTGAAGGGGATTTTGTGTTGCTAGCAGGTAAAGGGCATGAAAAGACGCTTGAACGATCTAATGAAACAATTGATTGGGATGAAGTTGCTGTTACTAAAGAACATTTAGCTTCATACTAAGCTCTACTAACTGTTCTTCCAGCTCTTTCTTTTCACTCTCTGTACCAAAAGTCTTAATATGCTTTAGGGCTAATTCTGTATTTGTTTTAGCTATAGCAAAATCCTTTTGCAAAATATTTAGTTTAGAAAGCTGAAGATAATATTCTGAAAGCTCTGCATCATCTTTTGTTTTGTCAAGTACTTGTTTCGCTTGTTGAAGATAGGTCAGCGCTTTTTTGATTTTCTTTTGATAGCGATAAATACTTGCTAGCTTTAAAGAACTCCAAACCATATCTTCACCAGTGCTAGAGTTTCTTGAAAACCTCTCGCACCAAATCACCCATTCTTCAGCATCCACCAAAAGCCTATCTTTAGCCTCTTTTGATAATTTTGTACTTGAAGCAAAACGCCCTTCATATGCATCAAGGCAAAGCTCCCCAAGATTATAGTAGGCAGCTTGTACACCGTACCACCACTTAGCCTTCATCCATGCATTTAACGCTGCCCAGTGCTGTCTATGCGCCTCGGAAAAATCACCTTTTCTCTCGGCAATAATGCCACGGCTTACATGATAAAACCCCCATTCTTGATGGTGATCTTGACTGTCATTGAGATATAAACTTGCTTCTTCGAAGTGTTTTTTAGCAAGCTCTAAGTCATTAAAGAAGCGCAAATGATATCTGCCTAGAAAAAGCCAGTACCTTGCATGATATTTTGCAGCATCTTCAAGAAAGTCTTTTGAATAGTCTAAATGTTTTTCCGCTTGTTGTAGATACTTCTTAGTCGCTTCCTGCTTATATCCTGTATATGCAAAGAAAGCTAGTGAAGTATAAATCATTAACTTATGTATGTGCCCCAGTTCAATAGTCTTTGATTTAAGTAAATCGTTTAAATTCTGTTCAGCAAGCTCTCTTTGTCCAGTTTCAAAAAGCACTTCGGACGTATTGATAGTGCCCAAAATATACATCTGATTTCTAACGGTTTGAATTTGACTTGAATCTTGCTGATAGTCACTATAGCTAACATGCTTTGCAAACAATCGCTCAATAATTTTGTCAATAGGAACGTCAAACTGTACATCTTCAACGATAGTGTCATTGAGTTTAAAAACATAGGCTTTGTGCTGCTTTTTAACTAAGGGTTCTGAGTTTTTGACTAAGGGTTCTGAGGGTTCTGAGGGTTCTGAGCTGTCCTTTGTTATCAAGGCTACTTGCGCTTCAATGTTTTCTAGCCCACGAACAGTATTTTTACCCGCATTGCGTAGCAAAGTACTTTCCCACCCTGGTAAACCTAAGCACTTTTCAATCGGACACCAGCCTTGTGAGTGCCAACCATCTGCTTGCTTATAGCTCACTGCTAAGCGTAGTAAAAACATAAAAAAGTGCTTGGTGACTTTTATTTGATCATCACCAAAGTAAACACTGTTGTCTTTTAGCGAAAAACTCAGAACTTTCTGCTGCACTTGCTCCATAAATGACCTTTTATGACCACAATAAGATTTTTTGACCTCAATTCTATTTACAGTATAACAGTATTGAGTTAAGTTAAAGGAGGTGGTACAGATACAAAGCAAATATTATTATTGGAGAAGAGTATTTAATATTGTGTGTCAGTACGCCAAAAAGGGGAAAACGTCTTAACATACACCTCCCTACACCAATAAGCCACTTTAGGTTCCCAAGAAGTGGCTTATTTTTGGTGCATCCCATCCAAGGTTGAAAACATATGTGACTATATCAACATAGTTTCTACTATCATCTGGAACGCACCTTGCAGTTTCTGAATGAACACAAAAACTGTTCATTACACTTCGTTTGAAAACATGCCATTTAGTCTAAAATTATCTTCAACTTCATCTGGGTACACCCCTTATTTTTTGTTCATTTACAAATCCCAAATAAATGCTATAGGCTAGCTATATTGAGGTGGTTATGAGTTTTAGTTATCACTTAGTTGGAAACCCTGAAGGGCTCGAGCCCGAACTATCCCTCCTCTGGGATTTAGGCTGCAATGGCATAGAAGAAAGACCAGGCAAAGAGGGTAACCCAGATGAAGTCATCGCCTATTTTAGTGAGCGCTTAGAGATTCCCCTAAACGGCACATGGCAAGAACAAGACGATGTCGATTGGGTAAACGAATACTTCGAAGGCTTAGAACCTATTTATCTTGAAAAGCTCATCATTGCGCCAACGCATGTTGAGCTAGACGAACCTGCAAAAGCTGGCAAGCAAGTCATTTGGCTTAACCCCGGCATGGCATTCGGCACAGGACACCACGAAACAAC
>CALDTA010000201.1:0-3730 GCA_937924455.1 uncultured Deinococcales bacterium | reverse complement strand
GTTAAGGATGAAGCTGTAGACGATGCTTGATTTAGTTTTGTTGGATGTGGATGGGACGTTGGTGGGCTCGAGCGGCTTTGTTATGGACTGCGTATGGCAAGCTACCGATAAAGCACTCGAACAAGGCTTGACCATGTCTGTTTGCACAGGACGTCCTGGAGGCGGTCTTGCCCAAAAGATTGCCGAAAGGGTTGGACCCAAACACCCCCACATCTTTCAAAATGGTGCGGTTATCTCAATGCCAAATGGTGATCCTGTCAAAGTTTATGGCTTAAAAGAAGCTCAAAGTAGCCAGTTCATCAGCTTTGCTAGAGAACACAATCTCAGCTTAGAGCTGTACACACCGCATGAACTTTACGTTGAAAAACAAACCGAACTCACTGAACAACATCATCGCTTACTTGGTGTCAATGCAATCGTGCGTGATCTTGAGGATGTCATAGAAAATGAACCTGTAGTTCGTGCTCAGTGGGTTGTCCCTACGGGCGCATTGGGCAAGGTAACTGCGCTTGAAGTTGAAGGTGTGGATGTCAACAGTGCTACGACACCATCAATGAAAGAAGTAACTTTTGTAAGTATTACTCAAGCAGGCATATCAAAAGGTAGTGCGCTGCATGAGTTAGCCAAATACTTTGATACAACTGCCGACAAAGTGATGGCAGTTGGCGATAGCACAGGTGATTTGCCGATGTTGCTTGAAGCTGGTTACCCAAGAGTTATGGACAACAGTCCTGACAGTCTGAAAGAAACCTATCCTGTCTTACCTCATGTTGAGAATTGTGGGATTGTTACTGCATTATCAGAAGCACTCCAGTTAGCTAGTGCAACAGATGTTAGCGAAAATAGTAGCAAATAAAATAATAGTAGGATGAGCGTCTAGCCTAAAACGGTGCACACTGTTTATGCTTTTATTTAACATAAATCCTGTCTTAGACGAAAATAGAATATGATGGGCACAGCCCCATCCTACATGTCATATGCACATTTTAAAAGCAGTCAGTCCAGTAGGGTGCGTTCTACGCACCGCCTTTTGTGCCTCACCTTTATAGAAGCTCTTTATTTATAAAGCTTCAATCATTTGCCCTTTGCATTAAACATAATCGATAGATATATGTTTATCACTTAGTGCGTGGAACGCAGCCTACAAAAAGCTTAAAGCACCTAGCCACCAATAGTCATCATAGTACGAGGACGTTGAACAGGCGTTACTATCCCAGATTCAACTTTTCGGTGTGCTGCCACTAAAAACATTTCTTGAATTGCCTCAATCGGTCTTGCATGATTTATAGCTTCACGAATATCTATTTCTCTATCGGTCATCAAGCAAGGACGAAGCTTCGCATCACTGGTTAAGCGCATACGACTACACGCACCACAGAATGGTTCGGTAACTGGATTGATAAAACCAATCGCGCCTTTCCAACCTGGCACTTTGTACAAACGAGCTGGCGCACTTGGGTCATTCTTAACGACTTCTAGTGGACCAAACTCTTCTTCAATCATGGCTTTAACTTGCTTACCAGATAGAAATGAAGAAAAGTAGCTTTCCTCTTCAGAGTTATTCAAGTGCATATACTCTATGTAGCGCATATGAATATCTTGATCTTTTGTGAGGGCAGCAAGCTTAGTTAGCTGATGGTCATTTTGACCATTCATAATCACAGCATTGAGTTTGATTGGTCCAAGTCCAGCTTCTTGCGCTGCTTCGATTCCCTGCCACACTTGCTCAATCTTTCCACCACGTGTCAATTCTGTAAACACATCGCTATCAACAGCGTCAATTGATATATTGAGTCTATCTAGACCCGCATCTAAAAGTTCTGGCAAACGTCTTTTTAGTAGCGTTGCATTGGTCGTAATTGCAATATCATTGATGCCCTCGGTGTTTTTAGCATTATGAATCATCTCTGGCAGTTCTTTACGTAAAAGTGGCTCACCACCCGTGAAGCGCACAGCGTTCATCCCTAGCGATGCACCTGCTTTGATGACGTTATCAACATCCTTAACACTAACTGTGCCAATAGGATCATTATAGGTATCTGATAAAGGTTCACAATAAACACATTTAAAATTACAGCGAGGCGTTACACTGATTCGCAAATCACGAACAACTCTGCCATACTTATCCACTAGAGATTTCACAAGAACTTCCTCCACAACAATGAACGTATCTGACAAACTCATTTAACTATGTAAGGAGGGCTAAACATTAAATCAGCAGGGCTAAACAATCTAGTTACAGGCTATATAGTCTAGTCAATACCAACGAATACGCCCCGTATCTCCAGTAAGATAAACGAATCTGAACCTCGAATGCCTAATCATATGCTATTGCTTGCCTAACAGCAATAGATGTTAGGTAGGCGAATTATTTGTTAGACTAAGCATATTTTTAACAGTTCAAGTTAACAGCTCAAAGCATATGAACACATTATGACTGGCTAATTGACTAGTAAAGGACCTCAAACTATGGATGTTTCCATCACCGTAAATGGCAAAAAAAGAGAAAAAAGTGTTGAAGCACGTACACTATTGGTCGATTTCCTACGCAACGACATTGGTTTAACAGGCACACATGTTGGTTGCGATACCAGTCAATGTGGGGCTTGTACTGTGCATATGGATGGTATGGCGGTTAAATCTTGTACTGTTTTGGCAGTTCAGGCCGATGGTTCAGAAATAACTACTATTGAAGGTTTGGCGCAAGGTAGCGAACTTCACCCAATGCAAACAGCCTTTTGGGAAAAGCATGGTTTGCAGTGCGGTTTTTGTACACCTGGCATGATTATGGCCTCGGTCAAATTGGTTGAAGAAAATCCTTACTTAGACGAAGCAGATATTCGTCATGGTTTAGAAGGCAATATTTGCCGTTGTACTGGCTATCAAAACATTGTTAAAGCTGTTTTGGAAGCTGCGCCTCACATGGATGTGCAAATGGAAGAGGTATCTTAAATGTATCCTGCTGAATTTGACTACTACCGTGCTACCTCACTCAGTGATGCATTTTCACTTTTACAAGAACATGAAGGAGCCAAAGTATTAGCAGGTGGTCATAGCCTGATTCCACTGCTAAAGCTGCGTTTATCTGAAATACCAGCACTGATAGATATTGGTCGGATTGCTGGCTTGAAAGGTATAAGTGTTTCAGGAAATGTCGTTAAAATTGGTGCATTAACAACGCATCGAGAATTAGAGCAATCTCCCCTACTCCCAACCGCCCTACCAGAAGCTGCGAGCCTCATCGGAGACCCAGCCATCCGTAACCGTGGCACAATCGGTGGTAGCATCGCCCATGCAGATCCCGCATCTGACCTACCAACTGTACTACTGGCGCTAGATGCCATCATTCATACTGAATCATCTGATGGTAAACAGCACTATGCTGCCAAAGACTTTTTTATAGATATGTTTGAAACAAAGTTGGATGAGTTTGAACTCATAACTTCAATCGACCTACCTATAACAGACGCCCCCACCGTACTCACTTCTTCAGCCTACGAAAAGCTACCCAATCCAGCCTCACGCTACGCTATGATTGCTGCTGCTGCATCTTTACAAACTAAAGACGATGTCTGCACTACCGCTAGCGTCACTGTTGGTGGCTTAGTAGCTGCAACAAAGCACTGTCCAAAAGTTGAACAAGCACTACTTGGTAAAACCTTATCCGAAGACTTAATCCAAGAAGCAGCACAACTTGTCTTAGAAGACCTAGACCCTGATGAAGTTATGG
>CALDTA010000200.1:0-6724 GCA_937924455.1 uncultured Deinococcales bacterium | reverse complement strand
TGGGGCTTGTCGTATGTGTTTGGCTAAAGTAGGTGCGCCCCGCAAAGACCGTGCTACAGGTGAATGGATTCTGGATGAGGAAACAGGTGAGCCAAAAATCTTCTGGTTCCCTAATCCTATGGCAACTTGCACAACTTCTGTGATGGAAGGCATGGTCATCGATACGCTTTGTGATGAAGCTAAAAAAGCACAAAGTGGCATGATGGAAATGCACTTGATTAACCACCCACTTGATTGTCCAACCTGTGATAAAGGCGGAGCTTGTGAACTTCAGGATCAAGCCTATGCTTATGGTGAAGGTACGAGCCGTTTTGTTTTTGACAAGCGCCATCAGGAAAAGCACCATGACCTTAGTGATTTAGTAACACTTGATCGTGAACGTTGTATTCACTGCAAGCGCTGTGTGCGTTACTTTGAAGAAGTACCTGGTGATGAAGTGCTTGATTTTATCGAACGTGGTGGACATACCTACATCGGTAATATTGAAGAAGGACTTCCAAGTAACTTTTCTGGGAACATTACAGATATCTGTCCTGTTGGTGCATTGCTGGACACCACCAGTCGTTTTCGTGGTCGTAATTGGGAATATAACCACACACGTACTGTGAGCATGAATGATGCTTCGGGTGCTGCGATTATGGTTGATTCTCGTACGGGTAGAATTGAACGTATTAAAGCGGCGCATAATAGTCAGGTCAATAAGATTTGGATTGATGATGGTACGCGTTTCGGTTACGAATATGTTAACTCGGAGAATCGGATAAAGACGCCGCTTGTGAGGAAGGGGGGGAGGCTCGAGCCCGCCAGTTGGGAAGACGCAGCCACCGCTATTCTTGCAGGTGTCGAGAATCTAGACCCAAGCGAAATCGCAGTAATTCTTCGTGCTGATGCTACTTTAGAAGAAGCTATCGCAGCCAAAGCATTAAGCCAAGCCCTCGGCAACGATACTGATGCTGCTTTAATCGAGCACTATCCACGCCCAGCAGCAAGCTTAATACCATCGGTTACGAAGGCAACTTTCACCGACGTTGCAATAAGTGACGCACTCTTTGTAATCGCAGATGTAACCGAAGAACTACCGACACTAGATTTGAGAATCAAAGATGCACTTAAAGGTGTTGCTCCAGTCGAAATGATGGAACACGGCATTCCAATTGCTGATTTGCGTTTAACAGAACGTATGAAGCGCAAAAAAGAAATACTAACCGTTGCTGCACCCTATCAAGTTGACCTTATGCAACACGCAGGTCGCAGTTTGAACTTTAATGCTTCTGAAGAACTTGATTTTGTAGATAATCTTCCTACGGAGTTAATTAGTGAATTAGAAGTTGCGGAAAATGCAGTGATTGTGGTTGGTGCAGTTGCGCTTGCAAATCCTGCTGCAACTAAGAAACTATATGAACTTGCAGAAAAAGTTTCTGCTAAAGTCATGGCAATCGGACCAATGGCAAATAGCTATGGTTTAGAAGCTATGCAATTATCAACTGCTGAATACTCAGATATTGTTTCTGGTAGCGCAAAAGCCGTGATTGTCTCTGGTTTAAATCCAGCACAAAATAGTGCTGCACTTTCTCAAGGTCAGTTCGTAGTTGCACATAGTAGCTTCCACAACGAAACAACTGAAATAGCACAAGTTGTACTACCAGCCAGCACAGGTTATGAAAAAGAAGGTACAGTTCGCAATGTAGAAGGACGATACCTAAGTGTTAATCCTGCCCCAGTTGATGCTGGTGAAGCTGGTGACTTTACCTTTGTTGCAAAATTCTTAGGTGAAGCCCTTGGCACACGTCTTGAAGGACGTAGTGTGAAAAGCGCAAGACGACAATATGTTGCAGACTATAGTGTTGACTTGAATAATATTCCTGAAGAAGGACTCATTCCACCTTTTGATGATACTGGCATAGAAATTTCAGATGCTACTTATGATGCTTCTGGCAATGTGCTGCTTGTTCCATCAATGGTCAGAGCAGACTATGCAGCAGAAAACCATCACTTAAGTCAAAGCTTTGGCTATGCGCCACTTGTTATGACTTCTGAAAATGCAGGACGTCAAGGTTTGAATGCTGGTGATAAAGTACGCTTGACCGTTGCAGGGCATAGTCGCTTAGCAGAGGTAAAGATAAGTGAAAGAATCTCTGGCAACCTGATGTTACTGCCAACGACAAGTGACCAAGTTACAGGTCTTGCCAAGATTGAATCTCTCTCAGTTGAGCGAGTGGCTTTAGATACTCAAATATCTAGCTTTGCCACAGAATCAGCAGGAGCTCTATAACATGCCTGAGCTACTAATTACTTTTATCAAGGCCTTTATCATGTGCTTTACCCTACTTGGTGGTTTTGCTTATATGACGTTAGTTGAACGTAAGCTTCTTGGGCGTATGCAACATAGATATGGTCCAAACCGTGTAGGTCCGCTTGGGCTTTTACAACCGATTGCAGATGCGATTAAGTCTGTTTTCAAAGAAGATATTGTTGTAAACAGAGCAGATAAGTTTGTATATGTTCTAGCACCATTTATCAGTATCACTTTTGCGCTGACTGCTTTTGGAGCAATTCCAGGTGGTCCAGCAGGAAGCCTCTTTGGCTTTGACCCTTGGATTGTCAATCTTGACATTGGTCTACTATTCGTCTTTGCTGCTACGAGCATCGGTGTATATGGCATCTTTTTAGCTGGTTGGGCGTCAAATAGTAAGTACTCTCTAATGGGTGGCTTGCGTTCCTCAGCTCAGATGATTAGCTACGAGCTTGGTCTAGGTCTTTCCGTGCTTGGTGTCATCATGATTACAGGCACACTAAACCTACAAGAGATTGTTTTGTGGCAGGCAGAGAAGTGGTGGCACTTGCTTATTTTACTTCAGCCTATTGCCTTTATCACGTTCTGGATTTCAGCCACTGCTGAAGTAAACCGTACACCCTTTGATTTACCAGAAGCTGAGCAAGAAATTGTAGCAGGATACCTAACAGAATATACATCTCTAAAATGGGCGCTTTTTCAAATGGCAGAGTACGTGAACATGTTCACTGCATCAGCTTTTATGGCTACGCTCTTTTTAGGTGGTTGGAAAGGTCCACTTTTCTTAGGACCACTGGCAGATATTCCATTTATTTGGCTTGTCATTAAGATGGCATTCTTTATGTTTGTATTTATCTGGCTACGTGCCACGCTTCCACGACTACGTTATGACCAACTCATGCGCTTTGGCTGGGTTTGGCTTTTTGAAATTGCATTAGCAAGTGCGCTTATTACAGGTGCCTTTATAGCGTTTGTACTTAACTAGTACTTAACTAGTACTAAATTAGGATTTTGAGGTAATTATGAGTGTTGTAGATATTGCTAAAGGTATGGGTGTTACGCTCGGTCACTTATTTAAAAAACCTGTGACTGTGCAGTACCCAGAAGAACCTGTTGCTATCAAACCTAGATTTCGGGGACGGCATCATCTTATTCGCCACCCAGATACAGGTTTGGAAAAGTGCATTGGTTGTAGTCTTTGTGCTGCTGCTTGTCCAGCTTACGCTATATATGTAGAAGCTGCGGAGAATGATCCTTCGGAACCAACCTCTGCTGGTGAGCGTTATGCATCAATATATGAAATCAATATGTTGCGCTGTATATTTTGTGGCATGTGCGAAGAAGCTTGTCCGACAGGTGCGATTGTTTTGGGTCATGAATTTGAACTTGCAGATTTTAAATATGACGATTTTGTTTATGGCAAGGAAGACATGATGGTAGGTGTTGAAGGTAGTAAGTGGCAGCGCCGTCAAGCTCTGGAATCAGGTAAAGATGTAAAGCTTGGTTTAATACCTGCACCAAGAGCTGAGTTAGAAGGTGTTGACTACTAATGATTACCTTTTGGATTTTGGCAATTGTTTCTGTGATTGGTGCTATAGGTGTAATTACACTTAAAGAACCTGTTCATGCTGCATTGTCATTAGTTGGCACATTATTAACTGTTGCTACTTTGTATGTCACGCTTGAAGCGCACTTTTTAGCTGCGATTCAGGTGATTGTCTATGCAGGTGCAATCATGGTGCTCTTTTTGTTTGTGATTATGCTTTTGAATGTTGGTAGCGATGAACAAGCAACTACACTGCCTTGGATGAAGCCTGCTGCTTATACCGTTGGTGTTGTAGCTGCTGTCGCACTTGTTTCAGCAGTTGTACAAAATATTAATCCACTGCCAAGTAGTGACGTGATTGCTGCAACCTTACAAGGTGGCGAGGCTGAGCAAATTGGTGAGATATTGTTTTCTGATTTTGTTTTTGCTTTTCAGCTTGTGGCTGTGTTGCTACTCACGGGTATAGTTGCTGCGGTTAGTTTGGTTCAGCGTAAGGCTGAGACGGTCGAAGCAGCGGAAGTTGCAATTAAAGAACGATTAGATGCTGAAGAAGCTCAAAAAAGAGAAGCTGCTGTTAACAATGCTGGTCAGCAGATTGAAGCAGGTGCCTGATGGTAGGAACCGAATATTACGTAGCCCTTAGTGCAATTATTTTTTGTATCGGTGCAGTTGGTGTACTTACACGCCGCAGTGCCATTATGATTTTCCTTTGTGTAGAGCTTATGCTCAACGCAGCGAACCTTGCACTGGTAGCTTATGCAAGACAGTGGTCTGATGCGGGTGCAGCAATTGCGCTTGCTGGGCAAGGTTCTGTATTTATTATCTTAGCGATTGCTGCTTCTGAGGTAGCTGTAGGTTTAGGCATCTTGGTTGCCATCTTCCGTTATCGTAACAGTTCAAATGTTGATGGATTAGCGCAGGTGCGTCTATGACCTTAGCTGTACTCGCTCCATTTATTGCGCTTGCTGGCGCACTTATTAATGGACTCTTTGGAAGATTTCTAAAAGAACCATTGCCAGGTATTATTGGCGCTGCTGCGGTAGCTGCTGGTTTTGTTTGTAGTGTCGCAAGTTTCTTGCAACTTTTAGCAATGGATGTGCCTAGTATTCATGTCAAACTCTGGTCTTTTATGTCTGTCGGAGATATGAGTTTAGATGTTGCTTTCACTGTGGATTCTTTGAGCATCATCATGATGATGATAATCACAGGTGTTGGCACACTTATTCATTTGTACTCAATTAGTTACATGCACGGTGACAAAGGTTTTAGTCGATATTTTATGGCGTTAAATCTATTCGTTGCTGCGATGCTTGTACTTGTTTTAGCAGATAGCTATCCACTCATGTTTGTTGGTTGGGAAGGCGTGGGTGTTTGCTCATTCTTACTGATTGGCTTTTGGTATGGCGACAAGCTAAATGTTGACGCTGCTAGAAAAGCTTTTATTGTAAACAGAATTGGTGATGTGGGTTTCCTACTTGCTATGTTCATGATGTACAAAGCCTTTGGTACATTAACTATTGCTGGTGTGAATGCTGGTGCTGTGGCACTTGGTGCATCAGGTGCTATCACGCTTATCTGTATCTTTTTAATGGTTGCTGCTAGTGGTAAGTCAGCTCAGCTTCCGTTGCATGTCTGGTTACCAGATGCGATGGCAGGTCCAACGCCTGTATCTGCACTTATTCACGCTGCAACGATGGTTACCGCAGGTGTGTATTTAGTAGCACGTTCTGGTCCACTCTTTGTACAAAGCCCAGTGGCATCTGCTGTAGTGGCCTGGATTGGTGCAATTACTGCACTGGTTGCAGCCTTTAGTGCGATGTCTCAAAAGGACATCAAAGGCATACTTGCATACTCAACCATTTCGCAGCTTGGTTACATGTTTGTAGCTGTGGGAACTGGTGCGTATTGGGTAGGCATTTTCCATGTATTTACACATGCATTTTTTAAAGCGTTACTGTTCCTAGTGTCTGGTTCTGTAATTCACGCCCTACATGGTGAACAAAATATTGACAAAATGGGTGGCTTGAAGAAATACATGCCAACCACTTCTAAAATGGCCTTAGTTGCTACGCTAGCTATTTCGGGTGTGCCACTGCTTTCAGGCTTCTTTTCTAAAGATACTATTCTATTGAAAGCACTTACGAGCAACTTGATTGCTCCATTTGGTGGCGGTGCGATTTACTTTATTTTGTTAGTCACTGCTGCTATGACTGCTTTCTATATGTTCCGTTGGTATCATTGTGTGTTTGAAGGTGAAGAGCGTTTAACGCCAGAAGCGAAAGCACATGTGCATGAATCACCAGTACTTATGACTATGCCACTCGTTATTCTAGCTTTCTTTAGTATCTTTGCTGGTTACTTAGGATTACCAGAAGCCTTTGCGCCAAATTGGTTCTCGAGCTGGCTTAAGCCAGTAACTGGTCATGCTAGTTTTTGGCATCCATCCTTAATGGCAGAACTTGGTTTGATGGGTCTTTCTATATTGATGGCTTTCCTTGGTTTAGGTTTAGCTTACTGGGTGTATGGCATCCGTAAGGGTGAACCTGCTGATGGACTACGTACGACTGGTTTGGGTCAAAGCTCTGCCAATGCGCTTGGTTTTGATGCTGCTTATAAAAATGTATTTACCCGTCCTGCTGAAAAAGTTGCTGCTAATTTGAGTGATGGCGATACTAGCTTAGGTGGCGGTTTTAGAAATATCGGTTTGGCTTTTGGTGGATTTGGTTTGCTTATGCGCTTTTTGCAGCAAGGCTTTGTTCGTGCGTATGCACTACTGATGTTTGCAGGTCTAGTGATTATGATTGTTTACCTTGCACTTAGTGGAGGTGGCGCATGATTGCTGTATTAACAATACTTGTACCGATTATTGCTGCTATTGTTTTGGC
>CALDTA010000199.1:0-3107 GCA_937924455.1 uncultured Deinococcales bacterium | reverse complement strand
AAATGGAGCGGGAGACGAGATTCGAACTCGCGACATACAGCTTGGAAGGCTGTCACTCTACCAACTGAGTTACTCCCGCATAAATACTATCTAGCTGCTATTGTACTAAACCTCTCAAAAAAGCTCAAGACTAAAAATCATGTTGACTTTTAGTCTTGACTCTTCTCGACCTTAAATCGTGTGGTCGGGGAGACAGGATTCGAACCTGCGACCCCCTGGTCCCAAACCAGGTGCGCTACCAGCCTGCGCCACTCCCCGTAGCTGTAATAACCATAATTACATAAATTACGTACCACGAATGCTGGGTTACTTTCTTTATAAGGCTTATTGCCTCAATAAGTAAGCTTAATAGTTATAAGGTTTTGAGGGTGGGTAAGTCAACCCCCTGTTTTGAAAAAACAAGCTTAGCTGAGAAAAGCTTTTAGCATATAAATATCTTTAGCCCGCAAAGACTAGATTTCACCTATGTTATAAGAATGTTGTAAGAATTTTGTCAGAAAAAAACAGAACTTTTATTAAGAAAACATAAAGTCCATAAACGACTCAGTTTCAAAATCTACAACAAAGCCAAAGCATTGTAAATAGCCCTGTAATCAGGAGTTGCATCCGTAAATTGGATGCTGTACAACGTAGCGTGTTTTTGAGCTTTGCGAAAAAACCGCCAAGGTGCAATGTTTTAGGAAATATACTCCAAATTAGGTTTCATCTGGCATCCAAAACTCTGGCACCCGTAATCAGGGTCAATTGCTACATCAATATCCATATCAATTGCAGGCAGCGTTAACAAAACACGTACACTTTGCTATTGCATCTCATATGATTTTACTGAACAATAGTACATGGCGTCTGCTACACCCCACAATTCAACACTTACTACAACAACTACTGAGCAACATAGTGAGTCTTCAGATCAATTACCTAATTATCAATCAGAATTACTCTCTAAACTGGATAATGCAACGCCTTATCTGGATCAAAGCGACCGTGAGCGATTACACAAAGCCTTCCATTTTGCAGAAGAAGCCCACAGGGAGCAAAAACGTAAATCTGGTGAGCCATACATTACCCACCCTGTAGCAGTTACTGAAATACTTGCCTCATATAAATTTGATATTGATGCACTGCTTGCTGGCTTATTGCATGATACGGTTGAAGATACTTCGGTGACTTTTGAAACCATTGAAAAGCACTTCGGGCATGATGTTCGCATCATTGTTGAGGGTGAAACCAAGATTAGCAAACTCAAATTTGAAGACATCAAAGATGAGGACGCCCAAGCAGAAAACCTTAGACGCATGTTACTCGCCATGGTAAACGACATGCGTATTATTTTAGTTAAACTAGCTGACAGGCTACACAACATGCGTACCTTGCAACATATGTCTCCTGAAAAGCAAAAGCGTATCTCAAACGAAACCATAGAAATCTTTGCGCCTCTTGCCAGTCTTTTAGGGGTTAACCCCATCAAGGTTGAGCTAGAGGATCTCTGTTTTTATTACCTTTATCCAGATGAATATGAAACGGTTTCTAAACAGGTCAAAAACCACACGCTAGAGAGAGAGGTACAGCTCGAGCAATCTATCAATCTCCTCAAACAGGGATTAAACAAGATAAACCTGACGGTGGACATCTCTGGAAGAACCAAACACCTCTACAGCATTTTTCAAAAGATGCGCCGTGATAAAAAAACCTTGAGTCAAATCTTTGACCTTCGCGCTATTCGTGCGATTATCATTCCAGAAGAAGCTTTAATAGCATCGCTACAAAAAGCAGAAGATCCAGATGGTGCTATTAACCGTAAAGAAGGCGGTCTTTGCTACGAGGCTCTAGGCATTGTTCACAGTATGTGGGCGCCGATTCCTGGGCGTTTTAAGGACTATATAGCCTCACCTAAGCAAAATGGCTACCAATCGCTGCATACAACCGTCATAGGCTTAGATGGCGAGCCTATCGAGGTACAGATACGCTCACAACGAATGCACGAAATTGCTGAGTATGGTGTAGCAGCACACTGGGCATACAAACAAGGTCGAACCGATGAAGACGACGTTGCCAAACGTCTTGAGTGGATTAAAAAGCATATCTTAGATTTTAATAGCCTCAGTGAAGATGCAGATTCATTTGTAGATATCGTCAAAAACGACTTATTCACTGAGCGCGTCTTTTGCTTCACGCCTCAGGGGAAAATCATCAACCTACCCAAAGGCTCAACGCCTATTGATTTTGCCTATCACATCCACACCGAAATCGGTCACAAGTGCAGTGGCGCACGGGTTGATGGCAAAATGGTGCCACTCAGCTATAAATTAGAAAATGGGCAGCGCATCGAAATCATTACCAACAAAAATCAGCAAGGTCCAAGTCCTGACTGGATTAACATCGTTCAAACCCGAAGTGCGATTCAAAAAATCCGTCAGCACTTCCGCAACAAAGAACGAAACGACTATGTCGAAGTTGGTCGTAAGCGCTTAGAGCGTGCCTTAAAACGCAAAAAAGTACATCTCCCTGACTACACCTCTCAAAGCAAGCTCGAGCAAGCAGCCAAGCAGCTACTACGCAGTGAAAACGTTGACGATCTACTTCTAGCGCTAGCCAATGAACGTATCCAGCCAATAGCCGTCTATCATACTTTAAAGCCCAAAGAAGCTGAAGTTCAAAAACCAGAACCCGCAAAGACATCCAAAATTGCAGGTTGCGAAAATGATATTTATATTGAGGGGTTTTTAGACGCACCTCTCAGGCTATCTTTATGCTGCAAACCTGCCTACAACGACCCCATAGTCGGTTATGTAACACGAGGTAGGGGTGTAACTATTCACCAAGTCAATTGTAGCAATATCAAAAAAGCCATGATGACAGAAGAGGGGCGTTTTCTAACTGCCCAATGGAAAGCCCGTAGTGGTGAAGCCTACACTGTTGATTTTGAAGTTCGTTCTAAAGATCGTGCAGGCTTGCTTAGTGAAGTTATGGCAATTTTTGCAAAAATGGATCGGACTGTCATGCGTGTTCAATCTGAGGTCATTGAAGATGAAGCACAAATCAAATTACAGCTTGAGATTAAAAGTCCTAAAGAAGTCGAGCAAATTGAAAAAGGGATTAAGCAAATT
>CALDTA010000198.1:0-5717 GCA_937924455.1 uncultured Deinococcales bacterium | reverse complement strand
CAAAGCGACTTTGATGCACTGCAAACAAGATACACCAGACTTGAATCTGATTTAGAACAAAGCAATGCTCAGATTGAAAGCCTACAAGGTCAAATTGGTGATTTAGAGACCCAAGCTGCAGATACTTCAACACAAGACCGTGTGATGGATCTTGAAACTGAAAGAGATAATCTTATTACTCGTATCAGTGGTCTTGAAGATGACTTAAGAAATGCAAGAACTCAGGTTGCAAACGCACAACAGCAAACAGGTCAGGTTGATACACTGCAAGCAAACCTAGACTCTATGATAAGCGAGAGAGATACTTTAGCTTCAGAAGTTGATGCTTTACAGTCAGAAGTTAATGATCTCAAAGACAATGTGGCAAATCTTGAAGAAGCTGCTGCTATGGCAGAGGAACAAGTTGCGCTCGAGCCTGCGATTCAGACCATTGACGTTGAAAGCGCAACTAAGATTGCAGAACTTGAACAAGCACTGTCAGATGCACAGAAGAAGCTTGCTGATTTACAACGTGATTGCGACAACCTCAGAGAAGCACTCACACGTCCTACTGAAGCACCGATGCCGTTCAGTGGTGGCGAAAAATAATCTTAGCTAAATAAAATAACTAAGGCTTTAATTTGGAGGCAGTTTGGGTAAAGACCCAAACTGCCTTTTTTGTTTGAACTTCGTTGAGAAATGGAAAAATGATATAGTTGCTCAAAGTTTAAAACTGAAGGATACTTATGACTGTTAATTCACCAGAACTAAAACGCAGCTCTAAACAAGCACGTACCTCTAAACGAGGCATATGGGGCTGGATGCTCTTTGATTGGGCAGCGCAACCCTTTCACACGCTCATTATTACTTTTGTATTTGCACCTTACTTCGCTAGCTTTGTGGCAACTGACGCGATAGCAGGACAAGCACTTTGGGGACGGGCTGCTGGTATTGGTGGTCTGCTGATAGCAGTTCTTGCACCTATTCTTGGCGCAATTGCGGACAATACAGGTCGTCGTAAGCCTTGGATAGCCGTATTTTCGATTTTGGCTATTGTTGGTACTTTTATGCTTTGGTTCGCTTTACCAAACAGTCCAAACACAACCATGATTCTAATTGCCTTTGTGGTTGCGCTGATTGGTATAGAATTTGCAACTGTCTTTAGTAACGCCATGATGCCAGATTTAGTATCAAGAGAAGAGCTGGGTAGGCTTTCAGGTACTGGGTGGGCGCTTGGCTATATTGGTGGCTTAATAGCTTTAATATTAGTGCTTGGCTTCATGAGTGCAGACCCCGAAACAGGGAAGACCATGTTAGGGCTTCAGCCGATTTTTGGATTAGATGCCTCAACCAATGCGGGAGACAGAGCGGTTGGTCCGCTAACATCGCTTTGGTATCTTGTTTTTGTACTGCCTTTGTTTTTATTTACACCTGATGTCAAAAGGAAAGTTTCTGCTTTTTCAGGAAATGTTGTAGCAAAGTCACTTCGTGATTTAGGAGAGACACTTCGCAGTTTGCCATCACAAAGAAGCTACTTTAGCTTTCTTTTGTCAAGCATGTTGTACCGAGATGGACTCAACGCTATCTATATTTTTGGTGGCATTTATGCAACAGGTGTTTTAGGTTGGTCAATCATTCAAGTAGGCATCTTTGGCATCATTGCTAGTATTACAGGTACACTTGGTGCTTACGTTGGTGGAAGAATGGACGACCGTTTTGGTGCTAAGTCTGTTGTCTTTAGTTCGATTGTGTTACTTATCATTTCGGTAGTTATTGTTATTTCCATTAGTCCAAACGAAGTCTTTTTTATGCAACTTGCAGAAGGTAGTAGCTTACCTACAATCGTATTTTATTTAGCAGGTGCTCTCATTGGTGCTGCAGGCGGGTCCTTACAAGCATCATCTCGCACGTTGCTTGTGGATCAAGTGCCAGCAGGAAATATGACTGAAGCTTTTGGACTTTATGCATTAGCAGGTCGGGCAACAAGCTTTATCGCACCACTAAGCATTGCTTGGGCAACAACTGCATTTAACAGTCAGCGTATTGGGGTTAGTCCAGTGATTGTTCTGTTACTTTTAGGCTTTTTCTTGTTGTTTTTGGTACGTGAGCAGTCAACAGGAAGTGCTGCCTAATTTTGAGCTACTTTACCTTACATATTGACTTGTTTTGTATTTGAATGAAGTTAGCGATACAGAACCCTTTACTTTTAGTATTAAAGGCTTATGCTCAATAAATGGCTGCCCCACAAGATAGTGATATGAGTTCAGCAGATGCAAATCTGGTGTCGATGCGACGTGTATGGATTTTACACATCAGCACCTTCTTTTTCTTTTTTGCGTTTGGGTTGGTCATCCCTGTTTTACCAACGCATTTAACCAATGCTTTTGGTATAGACCTTTCGTGGGTTGGCTGGGTAGTAGCGCTGATGCCATTTGCAGGTATTCTTGTTCGCCCATGGTCGGGGTGGCTGGCGGATGCTTGGAGTAGAAAGTGGCTGGTTTTTCTTGGCTTGATACTGACGACCATTGCTGGACTTCTATATTTTGGTAATTTCCCTATGTTTTTGCTTGGGCGTATTTTTCAAGGTTTAGGGATTGCCTTTTTTGCACCTGCTGCCATCGCTATGACTAGTGATTTTGCACCGCCTAGTAAGTTAACTGGCGTTATGAGCACACGAAGCCTACTGCTTGGCTTAGGTGTGATGCTCGGTACGGCCTCAGGTGGCTTTATTGGTGATGTCTTTGGTGTGCAGGCTGTGTTTACACTGATTGTTTTATCTCAGGTGCTGTTTGTACCTTTTTTGTGGACGCTGCCAGAGACTCTGCTCGAGCCCAAACGTCAGACTTGGTGGAAAGGTTATGCCCAAGCAGTCCGCTACAAACCACTGCTTGCAGCAACCGTTGGCAACATGGGCTTTGCTGCTGTCTATGCAGTGCTACAAGCCTTTTACCCACTCATCTTGGATGATGCAGGCTTTTCTTTAAAAGTTGTGGGAACGTTCTTTGGAACCTATTCTTTAACGTCTGTAATCTTCCGTATCTTTGCAGGTCCACTGTGTGAGCGAATCGGTGCAGAGTATGTATCTCTTTTGGGCTTTATGATTGCTATTGTTGGTCTGGTAGGTCTTGGCATTGTTGTCTTGCCACCTTTTGCCTTTATTTTTGCAGCGATTATGGGTGTTGGTTCAGGCTTCTTTTTGCCTGCCAATTTGGTTTCGGTCAGTCAAAGCGCACCAAAAGATATTCGGGGCAGTGCTTTTAGTTTGTTTACTTTAAGTTGGGATGTTGGTGGCGTGCTTGGTCCAGTTATTGGTAGTTTGGTTGTTGCGCTTGTTAGTCCTGATGCAACACTGATTCTTGCTGGTGTGATGGCTTTTATTGTAATTCTCCTGTTTATTGCAATTCATGGCAAAACTATTTTGCAACCACCAACGTTATTGAGAAAAGCATAATCGAGTTAGCTCCTTCCTTTAGATAAAGGAAGGTTGGGAATGCTGGATTACGGCTTGACTTTTATATACGGATGGATTTGATGACAAAGCTACAAGTATTCATCAATTCTGCCTTGATATAGTACGCTAAGAGATAGATACTACATTTTGAATCATGCCTTCATGTTGCCAGAAAGCGATTCTTCTCTTAATTAGTCTGCAACTATAATAAGGCAATATGTAGCACTTAACTATTAAATTGCTATACAAGCCTAGTAGATGTAGTCGTGCTTATAAACTGATTCAACATCGCTGATGTGATGCTTTGCCTTTTCTAACCACGTTTTACGAATCTCAATACCCCAACCTGCGCCTGTTGGCACTTGAACCATGCCATCTTTAGCAATGGGAAAATCATCGTAGATGTCGTACTGCCACGGATAATAGCTTTCATCTTCAATTGAAAATTCTACATAGGGTCCTGCATTTTCAAGAGCAGCCATAACGTGTAGTGAAAAAATAGTAATCAGTGATAGGTTGGCAGAATGAAAGGTGACAGGAATGCCTTTTGCCTGTGCCATTTTGGCAACTCTTAAAGTACGAGATACACCTCCTAAGTAACATATATCAGGTTGGGCAATATCAAATGCATTGGCTTCGATCATGCGTCTCCAAACAGGAATGGAGCAATCTTGCTCACCGCCACTTACTTCTATATCTAAATCTTTAAGCGCGTGGGTAACTTCGGTGATTTGTTCATATTCCCAATACGGACAAGGTTCTTCAAAATGGCATATACCATTGTTATTTAGGAAATGACCAACCTCAATAGCTTTCTGAGCACTGTAACCACAGTTGGCATCAACTAATAATTTGATGTCATCTGAAAAGGCTTGACGCATAGCTTTAACGATTGTTTCGGTTCTGCTTTGCCATTCATCTTGGTCATGACCATTTTCTTGGGCAATGCGAAATTTGAGGGCTTTGTAGCCGTGGGCATCGACCAATTTGCTAAAGCGTTTTACTTCGTCTTCAGGTGAAATGTCTCGTCGCATAGATGAAGCGTAAACAGGAAAAGGTCTTGGCACACCACCTAGTAATTCACAAACAGATTTCCCCTCAATGTTTCCTCGCAAATCCCAGAGGGCAGTATCTAAGCCACCTAGAGCTCTTGAAACATAAGAGCCTGGGAATTTAAATTCTATTTCCGATATTTTGTCAACTAGAGTATCGACATTGTATGCATCTTTTCCTAAAACATGAGGTGCAACTTGTCTATGCAGCACTGTGCCTGTTATGTCTGCATTGTATGGCGCGACTTGCCCCCAACCTTGAGAGCCGTCTTCTGTTGTTACTCTGATTAAAGTCACTGGCTCTCTGGTGAATGTCTCGATGGATGAAATCTTATGCATTATGATGTGAACCTTTTAAGAAGCAGCCTAACACACTCTACAAGACACGTTTACAGGTGTTGTTTGGCGTATGCTAATTATTGAAGGGCAGCGACCTTTACCTTTGGACTTACAAGACGAGTTGTATTTGCAGAGCTTACAGAGTTTGCGGAGTGATAGGGTGGCGATTATTTGTTGTATGTTTACTGTATGTTTACTGTATGTTTATCGTAAGTAGTTGAAAGAGCTTGGTGTCAGCTTGATACTGCATAAATTATGAATAACCCTTGTTATAGATTACAGGCATTTGCCAACACCACTTTTGCCATAAGTTATTATCTAAGGTGTCATCTAATGTATCATCTACAATGAGTTGTGCCATGAAGTGTGCAACATTGTTCCTGCTTGTTTTGCCTGCATTAAAAATAGGGTCTCTAGTCGGTGAAGCATAGAGTTCATATTCACTAGAACTTTCTTCATTGATTAAGCCATCTGGACGCACTGCTACCCATTCTATTACGTTGGTATTTCGATCAATTTGTGTTCGTAAATACTCTGCTGCTTGTTCATTGTCTGGATGAGGCGGTAAGAGTAAACGCAGTAAATTTACGATGATGCTATGAGCCGTTGAGACTTTTTCCTGTAAGTCTTGATTTCTGTTGCCAGTGGTGTTCATAAGTACAAATTTGACAGGGGTTTCGGATTGGCTAGCTGTGTGGCTAGCTGTTTGAGTAGCTGTGTGAGTAGCTATGACCCCTTCACATAATCTTCTTGTTGCATCGGTGACTAATTTTCTGGGTTGACCGTAAATGCCTTTGAAATTTAGTGTATGTCCTAAACAAGATGCTATAGCCGTACAATCTTTAAGGTGTTCTTGTAGTTCTTGGTCACTTAAATCAAGTAAGGTTGCGTGAATC
>CALDTA010000197.1:0-2952 GCA_937924455.1 uncultured Deinococcales bacterium | reverse complement strand
AAAAACTGTGTCAAAAACAAACAACAAACAACACTTACCCCCTGAACCAACTTGGGAACTGCATCCACCAGCACCAATCGCAGCGATTGAATCTATGTGCAGAAACATGCAGATATCACCCATCATTGCCAATATGCTTTGGAACAGAGGTTTTCAAGAAAATGTGGCAGAGGAGCTAACTCCCCCACTAACCTTGACACAAATACCAACTTTAGCTGAAGCAGCAGAAAGAATCGCAGCAGCCATTAAGGCTAAAAAAAGAATTTTGGTACATGGCGATTATGACGCTGATGGCATTACAGCTAGTGCGGTCTTATTACTTGGCTTTCGTGCGCTCGGCGCAAATATAGAAGCCTTTATACCTAACCGCATTACAGATGGCTATGGCATACATCCAGATAGAGTAGCCGAACATGCAGCCAGAGCCGATCTATTTATCACGGTAGATTGTGGCATCACGAATCTTCCTGAAATTACTGCGCTACAAGACGCTGGCGTTGAAGTAATTGTTAGTGACCATCACCACCCTGGGCAAGAGCTCCCAAATTGCTTAATCGTCCACCCAACCATCTCCCCTACAGGTGGGCAGGGTTTACCAGAACTCACAGGTTCAGGGGTTGCTTATCATATGCTCTGGGCGCTGCATAACCATTTAGGGTTAGAGCCCCCTCTTGAATACAGCGATATTGCAACTATTGGCATCATTGCCGATGTTGCGCCCCTGCTTGGTGAAAATCGTGCGCTTATTCTTGAAGGTCTTAAGCACATGCAAAATTCTGCTTGGCAGGGTATTCGTGCCTCGCTAAAACAAACTCGCCTTACAAAACCTACCGCACGTGATGTTGCTTTTGTAATTGCACCTCGCTTGAATGCAGCAGGACGTTTGGGTGAGGCAGATAAAGGTTTGGAACTACTGACCACATCGTCTGAACGTAGAGCTATGGAACTTGCAGCTTACTTAGATGCAAGAAATGTCAAACGTCGTGAAATTCAAGATGTGATGTTTGAAGAAGCGATGGGCTACCTTGACCCATCTGCACCTGCCATCGTGATTGCAGATATTGATATGTGTTTTGACTGGAATCCCGGCATTATGGGCATTGTTGCCAGTAAGGTTTTGGAACGTTTTTATAAACCTGTCTACATCATTGCTAAGGGTAAAGGTTCAATTCGTTCTACCCCAGGTATATCTGCAGTTGATTCACTCGACTATAGTAAAGACCTACTCAAACGCTATGGTGGGCACTCACAAGCTGCGGGTTTTGCGATTGATGAGGCTAACATTGTAGCTTTTAGAGAACGTATTTGTGAATTTGTAGCTAAGTTTCCACGTCCACAACCAAGTGTGGAGCTAGATGCTGTTATTTCTAGTGATCAAGTAGATAAGGATTTGTTGGCGGCTGTTGATAGGCTCGAGCCCTACGGGCAAGGTCATCGCCCACCTCTCTTTGCACTCAGCGACCAACTAGACCAAATCCGTGCCGTTGGCAAACAAGCCAATCACTTGCAAATGCGCATTGGTGGTATCAAAGGTGTTTGCTGGAATCAAGGTCATATTCTGAGCAACTTTATGGTTGGTAGTAAAGTCAACGCAGCAGTGTCATTACGAGAAAACGAATGGAAAGGCAAAAAAAGCCTAGAATTTGTAGCTGATGCACTGCGTAATGTTGAAAACTTTGACTTCTTTGAGGCAGAAGCTACAAAGCCTCAAGAAATTTCTATTTACAGAGATACTCCAAGTACAGACATCGCTACTTATCCACCTTGCGAAGACTCACCTGCATGGAATTCTGAACAAGAAGTTCCAGAAGAACTCTTTTTAAAAGCAATTCCTCTAAATTGTAATGATTTGCTTCAATTACTAGCACCATTTGAAAAAATTGTTAGCAAAAATAGTGCTGTTCAAGACCTATATATCAAGCTTTCTTCGGCGCACTTGGCAGAGCTCGAGCAAAGCTGCTTGAGCTTCCCAACCGTTCAAGACCTACGCCTAGCCTATATCTCTTTTCAAAAAGGTCAGAGCCTACCGTTTGAATCAGAAAAAGCTAAACTCGCAACACGCTGCTTAAAAGAGCTTGAGTTGCTAGATGAAAAGGGGCGTGTCTACAGTGGACAAAAACGTGACCCTTACAGCTCTGAAACGCTTCAGGCAGGACTACTAGAACAATACAAATTACGTACTATTATTAATAGCTACCGCTATCTATCAGATAATGCTTTCGAAACTGCTATTGTTCATCTGTTTTCAACATCCCACCCACATACATAAAGAAGGCACTCGTACATAAATAAGGCACTCGGCTAAACGTAGCCAAGCGCCTAAAACGATTTACTATTATATTAGCAGTTCCACGATTCACTGCAACAGCAGTGAATCGGCGAGCTTCGTAACGAGTAGGAACGAACTCATTTAGCGTGGGTCAATATTACGTGGAAACTCTATATATAGATTATACTAAACTGAAAGATGAATGTCATAAAGATATAGTCGCAAAGATTGCGAAATAACCGAAGGATAAAGGCTTGAAAACCTTGTGTATTGACTGGGATTATGACATTTATGATTCACTTCGGTATTACTTAACTAAAATGTAAACTTGTTCCATAATATCAGCAGGCTGCCAAAATCCTACAAAGACTTCACTAGGTGTCGTCCCTGGTTGAAGCACTGCCCAGTAATCTTGTAGTTTAAAAACTTGATACAGTTCAGGCATAGCACCAAGTTCTGCCATGATTACATCTTCGATTGTCGCACCAGGCTTTGAACTTCTTAAACTCACACCCAGTTCCGCTGAATAATCAACAGGACTACCAGGTCTTAACAAATTATTTGCATTGTTTGGATCAATACGCTGAATTCTATCCAATACATCCAGACCTGATTTTGCTAGTCCAAAAATGCTGTGTTTATAATCCAGAGGTGTCGTATTCCCAAAGGTTATAAAAAATTGT
>CALDTA010000196.1:0-3917 GCA_937924455.1 uncultured Deinococcales bacterium | reverse complement strand
GGAATCAGCAAAGCACAAAAAAACATAGAAACTTGGTTTCAGTCAAAACTAGATAATTCCTCTGCACCAACCATTGAACAAAAAAGCTTAGGGGAATTGACCATTGGGCTAGTCAGCTTCGAAGAGCTTCCAGAAGAAAGTCTTGAAGCACTCAGCACATTTACTAAAGGTATTGTCAAAGCTGGTGGAACTATCGTAACTCCAGATAAAGGCACACTTATAAGTTCAGAGTTCTACCAAAGTAGACTAAATCTCACAAAAACAACTGCAAGCTTAGATTATGCTGCCCAAGCCAAGAATGCTGGATTTCACATTATGGCTTGTCCTAGTCATAATATCGACGAGTGCCTTAGTGGTTTAGGAGCAACTGGTGTAGACATAATTTTGTTCCATGCACATGCACAAGCAGTCCAAAGTCATCCTATGATTCCTGTATTTCAACTAAGCCATTTTGAAAGTCCAACAGGCAAAAGTAATAGTGATATTGACTTAGTGCTAAGCCACTCCTTAGACAGTAATATTGAAGCCTTAGCCAAGCTAATTAGCAATGCAGCTTCTCGCGAAATCCAACCCCAGATGACACTACAGGGCAATGTAAATTTTCAGATTACTCGTGGTGAATTAGGCGTATCTTTATAACTATTGTAAAGTAGTTAAATAAAAAATTATAGTTTAAAAATCCAGATTGAAAACTATCTAATTTCTAACTACCAAGCAGCCTTAAGTTCTTTAAACTCTGTAAGTATTTGTTCCCAGTTATCAAACCTATACTGTGTCCGAAACTATACCGTGTCCAAAACTATACTGTGTCCGAAACTATATCTAGTAAAAGAATGCGTTAAAAGCGTCAGGTGCGTTAGTTTAGTTAGTTTAGTCCGCTAGTTACCTGAACTACCACTTAAAAACACGGTTAGACTTTACTTTAGAATATCTACTACCTGCTAAAAAGCAAAAGAAGCCAAAACCCCCAAAGTCTGACCTCATTTTCAAGCTTTAATTGTTAGTAAGTACTTAATTGTTCGTAAGTACTTAATTGTTAGTAAGTACAAAGACTCGAACTCATTTGTGACTTAGTACTTGAAGCACTTATTACTCGTTTGCTTCATCAAGGAATTCTTGTAGCTTCTCCATGTTGACAGCGATTGGTGAACGTCTACGACGTACAGCACCAAATTCTAGTAAACGAGCTAAACAATGACTAACTGTCTCACGTGTAGCACCAATCATCTTAGCTAAATCCTGCTGAGTCAGGTTGAGTTCAATTACCGTACCACGTTCACTCTCGACACCAAAGTCATTGCCTAAACGAAGTAACAAGTTAGCTAAACGCCCAGGGGCATCAAAAGCTCCAAGTTCAGCAAACCACGCTTGTGACTGCCACAGCTTGGTTGACATAACCTGAATGAACTTCATAGCAATTTGTGGATGTGTCGTAAGAAGCTTATGGAAATCTTCTTCTGGAAGCACAATAAGTGTAGTATCCATAACGGCTTCTGCCTGATTTGGACGACGCTCACTTGGTAAGAGAAGCAACTCACCAAAAACATCATATTTACCCAATAAAGCAAGAATCATTTCCTTACCATTTGGGAAATACATTGAGATTTTGACCATCCCATCACGGATGAAATACAGCGCATCGGCTGGATCTTCCATGAAGTAGATGATGTCGCCTTCTTTGTAACGTTTATAAGGTGTTAAGCGTGACAGTTGTTCAAGATCATCTTCAGATAAATCTTCAAACAATTCAGTGTTTTTGAGGTGCCACACTAAGCTTGGATATTCTTGCGTTGACATATCTTCCCCTAATTTCTTAGCTCATGCTATTTGACACTTTTACAAGTATTACTACTAACCATGATAACGTAGTAAACTTGCTAATTGGTTTTGAGAGCAAATAAGCTTAAAAGTAATTTGCATCTGAAAGCCAGTAAATGTTCAAACAACTCGCCAAAGTATTACAGTTCAAATAAATTCCAGCACTTTAAGCTTTTTAATAACTCAATTGGGCTAAATTGAATTTATTTTGTCCTATTGTACAGGATTTTGAGCTTTAATGAA
This sequence comes from uncultured Deinococcales bacterium, assembly GCA_937924455.1. Lineage (GTDB taxonomy): Bacteria > Deinococcota > Deinococci > Deinococcales > Trueperaceae > CALGZD01. The sequence goes on along the minus strand of CALDTA010000196.1, from coordinate 1,856 downwards.
ATGGTATTGTTGGATTTAGCTTACAAAAGAAGCTCTGAAACTACCATTTGAGGGCTAAAACTAGCTAAAAGACCCATATATTAACCGTGCATTAATCTAGGATTAATAATATTCAAATATATAAGAAATTGAATGACAACTAAAGCACTTCAATCAGTCAGTTAAACAATATGCAAGTAATAATTCTGCTGTTGCTTTTAAAGCTTTTTTATGACTTCGTTCATAGGAATGTGAAGCATCTACGCCAGGTCCTATAAGAGCTGTGGGGAAATTTCCACCTGCTCGCCAAGCTGCTGAAGCGTCTGAGCCATAGTAGGGATATATATCTACTTTTAGATCAATATCATTGCTACTTGCTAATTGACTCAGCTTTTGCTTCATAGCATAGTCATAAGGTCCAGAACTATCTTTAGCACATAGGCTTACACCATACTCGCTACCTTGCTGACCCTCACCAATCACTGCCATATCTATACAAAGCAATTCTTTTGTATCCGAAGGAATACCTGCTGCTGCACCATGACCTACTTCTTCATAGTTAGAGACAAAAAAGTGCATGTCTGAAGCAGGTTTTTGTCCAGATTTGACCAAAGCTTCTGTCACTGCTAGCGCAATAGCCACTGAAGCTTTGTTATCTAAATGACGACCTTTGATAAAACCCGATTCAGTTAGTGTGGCACGACTATCCCACGAGATGAAGTCTCCTACATTAATGCCCAAACTTTTTGTTTGTTCTTTGGAGGAGGTTTTCTCGTCAATGCGAATTTCGAGGGTCTTTGCATTGCGCTCGAGCCTCTCTAGCTCTTCCCCAAAAAGGTGGCTTGATTGTTTAATATTCACAACTGTGCCTGTATACACTTTGCCAGACTGCGTATGAATCTTGCAATATTCACCTTCAATAGTTGCCCACTTGTAGCTCCCAATCGGACTAAGTTTTAAACGCCCAGAAGGCTTAACTTCTCGTACAATTGCCCCTAAGGTATCAATATGAACTGCTACGGAACGTGCCTGATTCGCATCACTCACCTTAGAATCCGCAAATAAATGCCAGACCAGTGCCCCTTTTGGCGTTCGTTCATACACAATACCTAAATCATTCAGAAAAGAAGCGACATAAGTTATTGCATCTTCTGTAAATCCTGTGGGTGAGGGAATATTCAGTAGTTCAAGGAGTGTTTGCACACAACTATCTAAATCAATTTTTGGAGACAGTGAACTTTCAGATAATGCGTTTTCAACAGCATTTTCCATTTCCATTTTCATTTCAGATTCAGAAGGTTGCAGGGCAGTATTTGACATTTTAATTAGGATTTCCTGTAATGCAGGAGTATAGATTTAAAAATATGAATAATTACTGATTTTCAATAGTATCTTCAGTATCAATTATTGATTTTGACTTTTCCCAATTACGCTTAAAGGTGTCTAAACTAGGAAAACCAGAAGGTTGCATAATGCCCTTTGGTTTTGCCGTAGTACCACACTCTGGGCACGTCACTTCATTAATTTCAGAGACGTCTGCACCCGAAGAAAAAACATGTCCACAAGTTGCACACATCACTTGTGGAATAATGCTTTTATTTATCATTACGTATCATACCCTAATTGCTTGCTATACATTTTGATTACCGTATATCGCATTAGCTAGTAGCTAGTGGCTAGTGCCTAGTGGTTAGTAGCTAGCTTTGACGATATTTACCAAATACAAGTACACGCTTTTTCTTTTTCTTCACTAACTGACGAGTGCTATCACTCTTTTGTATCTGTAAATCTTCAACATCACTCTCAACTTTATCAATAAAAGCTTCAAAAATCTCTTGGACCTCTTGCTGAACTTCTTCATCAACTTGAGTCTTTGA
>CALDTA010000195.1:0-4957 GCA_937924455.1 uncultured Deinococcales bacterium | reverse complement strand
AGGCTCGAGCCCGCCTCCTCAATCACGCTTGCTGCACTCTCAGGAATAATCCCCAACTCAGCTTGCACGTTAGCCAGCGCAACCTCAACACGAATTAAATATTCTATATAAGCATCATCTGAAAAGATACGACTTACTGCTTCATCACTAAAAAGTGGTGAAAAGATTTTTGAATCAGTTGGAGAAAAAGCCATAAGATAAAAGGATAAAACTGAAAATAACAGTTCCCCCCTTATCAAGGGGGGCTAGGGGGGATCGGGTTTTAAATACTATCTAAATATCTAAAAAAACAGTTTCCTTCTCTCCCTGCAAACGTAAATCAAAACGGTAGGTAGGTAAATCATTATTTGCCTCAAAGTTTGCAATCAACGTATCTCGCCTAGATGTATCTACACTGCTAAGCAGCTTATCACTTTGGTTTTTTGCCTCTTCAGGAAAGTATATACGACTAACTGCATGAAGCAACATGCCTCGTGCAAAAACTCGAATATGAACATAAGGCGCTTCAGTATCATCGTTGTTGCAGACAGCCACACCAGGTTTAACCGTTTTAAACCTAAATTGACCATCATTCACCGTTTGGCTACGACCAAAGTATTGAAAGTGCTTGTCTGCTTTGGCTTGATTAGGGTCTTCAGGATGATTAAAGTAGCCGTTTGCATCGGCTTGCCAAATTTCAACAAGGGCATCAGGAACAGGTGTGCCGTCACCATCGAGCACACGACCTGTGATGATAATGCGCTGTCCATGAGAGTGTTCATTCACAAGTAAGTGCTCATCACCATTGATAAGACCAAAGTGGAAGAAAGGACCTACGGTTTGACTGGATGTTTGTAATAGTTTCTCAGACATTATGGACTTCCCTTATTGTTCAAATGGCGTTTGTCTACTGCCACTAAGTACGACGTCAAAACGGTAGCCAAGTGCCCACTCTGGTTCTGTGATGTCATGGGCATAGGACGATATAAGCAGGTGACGAGCCTTTTCAGGCAAGCCTTGATAAATTGGGTCAAGTGCCATCAGTGGATCACCAGGAAAGTACATCTGTGTGACTAGGCGTGAGTTAAAGTTTCGTCCAAATACAGATAAGTGAATATGGGCTGGACGCCATGCATTTTCATGATTGCGCCAAGGATAAGCGCCAGGCTTAATCGTCACAAATCTATATTCGCCATTACTATTCGTAATACAGCGACCTGCACCACGAAAGTTCGGGTCTAGGGGTGCATCATGCTGATCTACTTTATGGATGTAGCGTCCTGTGGAATTTGCTTGCCAAACTTCAATCAGGGCATTAGGTACAGGACGACCACTTTCTTCTAAAACACGCCCAACAACTATGATGCGCTCACCTACAGGCTCACCATTAACAACAGAGTTCTTCGTTAGGTCGCTATCTAATTCAGTAACGCTGCCTTCACCATAAGTTGGACCAGTAAGGTCTGAAATTTTTTGATTCACTGGCATAAGCGCACGTTTAGGAGCACGTTTAACGGTTGAGGTGTAGGTGGGGTACAAGTATGGCGGATGGACATCTCTGTCTAAAGTGGTGATAAGTGTTTGTTCTGTTTTTGTCATTCTTTATGCCTCATCATTCTCTAGTGCTAGTTTCTAGTTCAGCAAAAACCTTTTTAGCAATACCGAAAGCTGTATTAGCAGCAGGTAAGCCAGCATAGATGCCAACTTGTTGCAGAATTTCTTTGACATCATCTTTTGTTACGCCTGTGTTGACTGTCGCTCGCAAGTGCATGGCTAGTTCGTGCTCTTTGCCAAGTGCAGCCATCATAGCGATGGTAATACAGTGACGTGTTTTGGTATCTAATCCTTCACGTGTCCAAACTTCGCCCCATGCATATTTAGTAATGAATTCTTGAAAGTCACTGTCAAAGTCACTTTTGTTTTTTTCGGCTCGGTCAACGTGGGCATCACCAAGAATTTCTCTACGTCTAACCATGCCTTGGTCGTAGGTTTCTTTATTCGTTTTGTCTGGCATAGTTATAAAGTTATAAACCTTTCAAGAAAGCTTTGATTGCAGCACTCAGTTCTGCTGGCTTTTCAACACAGGGGAGGTGGGCGGCATCTTCAATGATTTTGAAGCTGGCATTTGGAAATGACTCACTGAGTTCTTGACCCATGCTTGGAGGCGTGGCCATATCTTCTGAACCATTAATGACTAAGGTTGGTTGTTCCATTGTCTTGACTGCTTCTCGTAAATCTGCATCTCGTATAGATTCGCAAACACCTGTATAACCAGTGAGGTTAGTGCGTACAAGCATGTTTCTATAGCCTAAATAGGCAGAAGCTTGCTCTTTTGCGAAGCTAGGTGCGAAAAAGCGACTGACGATAGCATCACCAAGATGTTCCATGCCATGTTTCCGTAGGGTATCAATACGATCGTTCCAAAACTCAGGATTGCCAATTTTTGCACCAGTGTCGCACAGTACCATTGCAGCAATTCTTGAAGGGTGTTGTTGGGTGAATTGCATTGAGATGAGACCACCTACCGAAACGCCAATTAAAATTGCCTTGTCAATAGTTAGGTAATCAAGTAAGCCAGCTAAATCATCAGCATGGTCGGTCATGCTGTAAGGTGCAGGAGGTGCTTCTGATAAGCCGTGCCCCCGTTTGTCGTAACGTACTATGCCATAGTCATCTTTGAAATGAGCAACAACATCATCCCAAATTCGCAAGTCTGTACCTAGTGAGTTTATACATACTAAGCAAGGCTTGGAACTAGAGCTAATATCGCCCTCAGTTGTGTAATGAATCGTAATACCATTTGATTTTACAAAGTTCATTTTTTTCCTCTTTTTTGCTGTGTTCGCATATCGCTAGAAGAATGAAATGTGGATTTGCTGCAAGATACTTACAAGATACTTAAATGTGTAATGCAAAGGTAGCTTGAAGTTTTTTCACTTTGTTACAAAAACGTTCTAAACGTTTTTTATCTTCTAGTTGGAAAATGCACTTTCCTTTTTGGAAATAGTTATTGTAATAACAATAACATGCTGCACACAGCGCTGTATATGTTCAGAAAACTCAACATTGCTATATGTAAGCTGAAGCTATATGAGTAAATTAGACATAATTACAGCCCCAAATATCTCGGTCAGTCATGGTTTTCTCGCCAGAAAAGGTGGTGTGAGTGAAGGGCACTATAAAGGTTTAAATCTTGGATTGAGCAGTGGAGACTCAGAAGAGAAGGTTGCTGAGAACAGAGAAATTGTATTGAGAGAGTTTGGCAAGACGCAGGCAAGTACGTGCGCCTTCCACCAAATCCACAGCGATAAGGTCCTAACCGCTTCAGGGTGTTGGTTTGAAGAACATGCAGATGCATCAGTCACAGACAACCCAGAGCTTTTTCTTGTCATTAGTGTGGCTGATTGTATGCCTGTTTTATTTCACGATCCTGTAAAACAAGTTGTGGGGGCAGCGCATTGTGGTTGGCGAGGCACGGTTGAGCGAATCGCTGCTAAGACGGTTGCCAAGATGGAAGCTGACTATGGGAGTCGTGCCGAGGATATTCAGGTTGCTATGGGTATGGGGATTCGCCAGAAAAGCTATCAAGTAGGCGCTGAAGTTGTAGAAGCCTTTGTTGAAGCAGGGTTTGAGCGAGATGATGTGGCGATGGTTGACCCTGAAGATGCCAAGCGTTTTAGGTTAGATGTTGCTGCTGCAAATAAGATTCAGCTTTTAGAGCAAGGGGTTTTAGAAGAGAATCTTTGGGATAGTGGATTGGATACTTATGAGGACAGTAATCGCTTTTACTCACATAGGCGAGATAAGGGATTGACGGGGAGGCATTGGGCTTGCATTCAGCTGTAAAACAAAATTTGCCTATTTTTTATTAGAGGACAGGATAATGAATAGGACTGAGGAAGACCCTGACATACCCTGTGGCTTGCCTCGAAACTAATTGAATTGACGTTATAGTTTGTTAGATAAAACTTCCTTATCGATGGCACGTTAGTTTGCTACGGGGGTTGTTCATTATAGTTTGTCAGACAAAAGCTTAATCAAAAACTGTATTTTAATCTGGCTGGTGCGTTATGTAGAAAAGGTGCTTCATAAAACGGTATACCGTATACCAATCTAAGGTCGTTTGCCCAAATTTAACGATATAATAAGTGACATAATAGTGTCATAAAAGTTCGTGAAATTGTTTACTAAGTCAGCAACTTCACGCCTAGCTAAAACATAGCTAAACAAAACTATATAGCTAAACAAAACTATAAAGTTTAACTGAGGTTTTGAAGATAGTGAAACTCAATCACTGTCTCCAGTCATGAACTAACATTCAAATCAAAAAGGTGAGGTAGATTTTGAGTACATCTATTCAAAACGGTGAAAAATTAAAGAAGCTTCTTGCCGAGGCGAGCTCTAGACCAAATCAACACTATTCTGACTTTGAAAGTTTGGCTTTTCCAAAAGAAAGAGATGCTTGTGGTGTTGGCTTTGTTGCTGATGTTGAAGGTAGAAAGTCGCATCAGATATTAGCGGATGCTATTACTGCACTTAAAAACTTAGAACACCGTGGTGCGGTTAGTGCTGATGGGCTAACTGGTGATGGTGCTGGGGTATTGACCCAGATGCCGCATAAGTTCTTTAGAAAAGAATTAGCGAAGGAAGGCGTGGAGCTCGAGCAAGACACTGACTTTGCTGTAGGTGTTTTCCTGATTGAGGATATCGACGCTTCTGCCCAAATCTTACAAATCATCATCGAAACACTTGAGAGTGCCTTTGACATTTTGATGTGGCGTGAAACGCCAACAGATACCTCTGTTTTGGGTAAAATTGCACGCCGTCGCCTTCCGCTTATGAAGCAGGTATTTGTCAAGCGTCCACCAAATCTAGATGATGATGCTTTTGAGCGTCTTCTTTACCTGAAACGTAAGAGAATTGAAAATAAACTTTACGAAGCTAACTTAGGGCGTTTTTATATAACCTCACTGTCGCA
>CALDTA010000194.1:0-5256 GCA_937924455.1 uncultured Deinococcales bacterium | reverse complement strand
CGCTTGGTGTTAGAAGTGCTACAGGATAGATTCTGGCATTGTCAATCGGTAAGCGTGAATCAGACGGATCAAAAGAGGTGATCTTATGGAACGGATATGCGCCACCAAACATTGGGTAATCAAGAACTGTGCTAAACGTGGCATCTCCATTGGCATCGGTCGTGAAAACATTTGCACCTTCAGTTACACCATTGCCTGCACCTGTAGCAGCAAGTAGTTCTTCATATGCTGTGCTTGGTGCAAAAGGTGCGCCACTCTTACCTGAAAGTGGATTTCCACCAAAGCTATTGCCATTTTGATCTTTTGCCTTTAACCAAAACCAAACTGTGAAAAGCGTATCTGGTTTTGCGCCTGTTACGGTCATATCAACAGCGGTCGAATCACCATTCTGATCAACAATCATCGAAGCAGTCGCATTTGGATAGTCTTGCCCACAGTTTGTAGCAATACTATTTCCATTTGAGTCAGAAACCGTAGGCTCTAATTTTACAAAATCGTGATAACTTAAGCCATCTTGTGCGAGAGCAAAAGCTGCTAGCAAACACAAGCCAACTATAAAGATTTTAGATATCGAAGTATTAAACATCTTTTCCCCTTTACAGGACTAGAATTTTTGATTTTGTAGGGGTGTATAAAAGTTGAAGAAAAAAATCTTCAATCTTCTTCCCTATCTCCCATTCTCCATACAAACAACTAAATCCCGTCAAAGCCGTGCACTGCTAAACATTCTCTAGTTATCTTATCTATAGTCTAGTCTTTCAAGTGTACTTAGTTCATGGGGCAGGGTCTGGGTGACTTTTGGGACACATAGGACACTTATAGGACAAGAAAAAAGCGACTTGCATTTCACAAGTCGCCTAAAATTACAGAAATAATATCAGCAGTTCTACGATTAACTGCTGTTGGAGTTAATCGACGAGCTTCTTAACGAGTAAGAATTAACTCACTTAGTGTGTACAGCTGTTACGTAGAAACGCTAGAACACTACTACTATTGTGAGGTTATAAATTCAGCTAAAAATTGTTTATAAAGCTCTAAGTTCTCTGTACCTCATACCAGATTAATTTTATAAAAATCTTGGATAAGCTAACTAGCTAAGAAAGTTACTCAGCTCCTTCTACCATCGTAATCATCAAATGAGCATATGGAGTATCGGGAAACATAATCCACGGTGTTGGGCCCGGTGTGGTTGGAAAATTTGCGTAAGCAGCTTCACTTTCAGGTACGAAAACCATCATGTGAGGAGGACTCCCTTTAGGTGTACCTTCCTGAAGCATATAACCTATCCCAATACCACTTGTAGGTGCTGCACTCTCATCCTCATTAACACGCGCCATCAGAGATGCTAGATAAACGTCATCTAAACACATTGGATCATTACCAGGAGTATTCAGTAAATCTGGAATACAAGTCCAACCATTTGTACCAGAACGCAATTCAATCAGCTCCACACCAGGCACTTCAGGAAATACACGGTCTGGCCAATCCATAACTCTAGCTTCTTCAGAGATACTAGTAGGACCACCACTTAAAGCATTCTTAACTCTTTCATCTGTTGTAGCTTCCTGTGCAAAAGCAATACCTGCTAAAACCATAGTGAGTAGCGTTAATCGAACAACTATATTACTTACTAGCTTCTTATCATTCATTATATTCTCCTTTTAATCTATATCTAGTTAATATTTATATCTGAACTTTATGCTTACATATTACGAATAAAAATTGGATACACAAAAAATCAAGTCACTACTTTGGTAATTTAAAACCGCTTTCACTCTCAGTGACTAATCACCAGTCATTGCTATAACTTTTTCGACAACAACACTAGCAACACTTTCGCCTAGTGCTAAACCTGACGTGTTATCTGCTTGCCAGTGAATACCACCAAAAATTCTAGACTGACCAGCTTGTTGTGCAAGGTCTAAAGCTTCTTCTCTAGCATTTGGAAATAAATGTGCAAAGGTATGTGCTGCTGCACTACTGATACAAGAATGTGCCGATGGATAACTTGGATGTGGTGGTGTAGGAAGAATAGTTTGTAAACTTGAATCAATGTGTGCAGGTCTTGCAAACCAGTATGCATATTTAGAATCAAAACAAGCAATCTCAGCATCAAATCTGGCAACACCTATGCTAGCGTATATCTTTGCCATAAGTGGCGTGTTGTTTGCCTGCCCACTTTCAAAGAGAAGCTTATTGGAAAAATCGACCCAAATTGGAGAAGTTGCGTAAAACCTTGCCCAGTTCGTTGCTTGATACATACTGTGTGGATTACGTTCAACAGCTCTGATTTCATCTAGTTGTGCGTTAAGTTCATCAGAACCATAGGCAGGTGGTGGTGGTGCACGAAACTGTGAACCATTTTCTATTGCAATTGTTTTTACTTCACCAAGATTTGGAAAAATTGGTTTTTCAACTTTGAATAGTGTATCTGTAGGTCTAGATGAATAGTCCCAAGGTTTGTTATAACCATCAGCTGTTGCGTGAGCAATAATAGCGTCTGCTACGGCTTGACCTATAACTTTACCTGCATCAATATCACTTTGAATATTTACACCTGCAATTAGTCTTGATTGCATGGCTTCTTCTGCCATTGCTCTAAAGCGCTCTGCATGATCTGGCTTAAGGTGACTTAAAACCTCAGATGCAGCAATAGCCACAGCAGCGTGCTCACTTGGGAAGCTCGAATAGCTTGTCTCAACGAGTGGCATTACACCACTATCCGTTGGTACTGCCCATGAACCTGCTGCTTCTTTTGCTTTCCAAGTTGTAACAACAGCATCATAAATCGTTGCCGTCATTAGACCAAAGGGTCTACTATCTGGAGGTCCATCCTTAGAAATATCATAAAGCACTTCTGCCCATCTGTAGGGTGCAGCAACTACATTCCAGTAGTCCACCATTGCTTGTGTATCTGAGTCTCTAGTTGCAGCAAGTGCTACTAAGTCTTGAATTTCTATGCTACGTACGTCTTCACTGGGTGCTTGTACCTTGGCTGCGATTGCATCTGCATCTGCAATCCAAGTATCCCACTTTGCTACATCAGCATCTGTCATTGTCATTGATTTTGTTGCCATCATTTGTTGGGCATTCGTTGTATTAAAAACAAATAATGCAACAACTATTAGTGTTGATAAAACTCTAAACATATCTCCCTTTCTTTGCTCTATTTCTTCGTGCTTTTACTCTACGAAGTTGTATTGACTTCAATCGCTAGAAAACCCAAAGCCCTATAAAAATCTCGGATTACAAAACTCACTAGTCTTACTAAATCAAGCACAAGCTAAACCTCAACCTGTGCTTCATTCTCCTTTATTCGTTAGGGTAATAATTGATTCTAATTACCAATCATCTGCATAGCTTTTTCAATAACCACACCAGCAACCTTTTCACCAATAGGTAAACCAGATTGGTTATCTGCTTGCCAATGAATACCACCAAAAATACGAGACTGCCCTGCTGCTGCTGCCATGCCTAGAGCCTCTTCAGCGTCATGTGGAAAATAGTGTGCAAGAATGTGAGCACTAGCACTTGAAGCACAAGAGTGGGCTGATGGATAGCTCGGATGCGGTGGCGTAGGCACGGCAGTTTTTAGACTTGGGTCAATATGAATTGGTCTAGCAAATGCATAAGCATATTTTGAATCGAAACAAGCGATGATAGAATCATAGAATCCTACACCCATAGTTGCATACATATGAGCAGCAAGTGCAGTGTTGTCTCCCATACGCTGTTCGAACAATTGATCACTTATAAAATCTAACCAAATTTTGTAGGCAGTATAGAACGTTGCCCAAAAGGTTGCTTGTTGTACAACTGGAAATGCTCGCTCGCTCGCAAAAGCTTGAATCTCAGCAAGTTCATTTGCAAGTTGTTCAGAATCATAAGCTGGTGGTGGTGGCGCACGGAACTGTGAACCACTTTCTAGCACTAATGGTCTCCAATTACCAGTCATTGGATAAACAGGATTTTCAACTGCAAAACGTGAACCTTCTGGTTTTGTATAAACCCAAGGTGCGTCTGAGCCATCAGACTTTACAGTAGCAATAATTTGCTCGGCAACTGCCTTACCAATCATTTGTCCTGCTTCAATATCGCTTCTATAGTTTGCACCTGCTAGTACACGTGCCTGCATAGCTTCATCTGCCATAGCTCTGTAAGCTTCTGCTGCATCTGGATTAGCATAGTTCATAATCTCAGCAATAGCAGTTGCAACTGCTGCATGTTCGCTTGGAAAGCTAGAATCACCTACGGGAACGAGTGACATGTGCCCAGCTACTGAAGGACTTGCTAGCATCCCTGTTGCTTTTCGAGCTTTCATTGTGGCAACAACTGCATCGTACATGGCTGTGCTAGCCAACATGAAGGTACGACCCACCTTTGGACTAGGTGGACCATTATTATATGTATTGTGCAGTTGCTCAAACCATCTATACATCGGTGTTGCGGTATTCCAGTAGTTGATACTTTGCATAGCTGCATCATCAACTTGTCTAGAAAGTGCAATCAGCTCTTGCAATTCAGTTGCACGTAAAGCATCTGTTGGTACTTCAACCATTGCTGCGATTGCATCTGCATCTGCAAACCAAGTATCCCAACTAGCGGCATCCAAATCTGATTTTGCCATAGATGACATTTGTGCAAAGCTTAAGCTTGTAAATAAACTTGCTAATAGACATATTAAACTACTCAGTATTGTCAATTTAATTTTTGACATAAAATTCCCCTTTACAAAAATTGAATTACTGAAGATTCAAGTAATCGGATTACTCAAAATTCAAGTAATCTTTGATATAATCAGTGAACTTTTTAGTAGGGATGATTAGCACCCAATCAAATATAGCTAGTGCTTGTTCCTAAAAACCTAAGCCCTACCTCTCCTCTTCCGACAAAAACAACTAAAGACTACAAAAGCCGTGCACTGCCAAGTAATATTTAGGTCTTTATTAGCTTAATACCTATAAAGTCTTGAGTTCATGGGGCATGATTTGGGATAAATTTGGGATAGTTAGGACATTACTAGGACGCATCTCAAATCTAAAAACCTGATTGAGAATCTCAATTATTACAGATTTTCATTTACAAATGCTTTCAATATTATAAGCAACTATGTTATTTCCAATGGTTAGGACAACACTTCAAAAAAGACAAGCCAACCTATATCCTCTTATTTTCGATAGATACAACACTTTATAACCAATTCCGCTTAATTCATAAGCTGTTCTGGTTTAAAAATCTAACTATGAAGCGGAATAT
>CALDTA010000193.1:0-4128 GCA_937924455.1 uncultured Deinococcales bacterium | reverse complement strand
GTTCAAAATTCACGATAAGAATAATGCGGTTTTAGCCCTACATATAGAGCTTTTCGCAAAATTTTAGCTTAGTTACATTGATACTGTCATCCAATTTGATATCAGAAATAATGCTTCTTTGGCAAAATGGATATAGCCAGCTTGACTGCACAACGAAATCATATAATAAGCACCTCAAATAATGCTTTACACCCCTAAAAAACCTGTTTTCAAATATGAGGGTTATGTGCGTAGATAAACGTTATGCAGATTCGTATGCTCTTAAAAAAATGTAGCCCCGCCTCAGCTTTCAATCTCGAAGTATTTAGCTATAATACTAAACTGAAAGAAAAAAGTCATAATCAATCAGCAGAAAAAGTTGCCTTTAGAACCGAAGGGCACACAAATTACGAAACTTTGCTATGTTTGTGACTATGACATCCATGATTCACTTCGGTATAACACGCTAAGGAATGGACACTAAGTTTTGGAGTAATCTTTATGTTATTTATCAGGAAAGCGACAATCCCCTTTATTTGTCTATACAGCTATGACATATAACATTTAACGTTAAGTCGCTACACCACTACACTACTTGCAGGGCATCTTAAAACGACATTTTAAAACGACACTGGCTTACTAGCTCACAGGTTACTACACTACAAAAAAAATCCCACCTCTTTCGAGATGGGATTTAGGAACTGCGTTTTTACTATCTTAAAACTTAATAACAAATACGCTCTGCACGCTGAATAATCTTGACATTTTCCATAGCAATTGGGTTTTCAACAACATCTTTTTGAACTCTGTCATTGTTACGTGATCTTGAAATACGTGGATACGCTACCTGATACCAGTTCTGGTGATCAAAGTAATTGCTTAGCTCTGTATTTACACCAAATCTCCAACCATAACGAGCAAAAATCTCGTTGCGTAGAACGCGAAGCTCTGAGCAGTTTAAAAAGTTTAGTGAACGACCACTAACTAATTCATTGAGCAAGTCAACACTGTTTACATCTTCATTCACCATTGCATAAGCTAGAATTTCTGCATTACGTGCAGCAATGCGCTCTTGTTCACGACTCGCTCTTGTTGAACGGTTATTGTTATTTGAACGGTTGCTACTAGATGCAACATGATGTTCATCGTGACTTACGCCTTCTTCATGGTAGCTATAGTCACCATGTGGATCATAGTGTTCACCGTAAGCATTGTGACCATCTCGATTAAAACCATGGTGATCATTGCCTAAACGATCATAGCCGTTACGGTCATAACCAGGACGGTTGTAGCCATCACGGTCATAGCCTTCACGATCATAACCTTCACGGTCGTAACCTTCACGATCATAACCAGCGTGGTCGTAACCTTCGCAGTCATAGCCTTCAGCATCGTAACCATTGTAGACATACTCATCACCACAACCGTAGTAACCAGTTTCGTGGTGTGCACTTGACAGTGAAAAGAGTACACCTACTACCAATAAAAATAACGTTACTTTCTGTAACATAAAAGCCTTTACCTCCCAAATATTTTCTAGGTTGTATTTCTAGTTTCTGTAACATAGTTGCTTTAGCTCATATCACCTATATCACCTAGATGTAACCCTAAAGACTTTGCACTAAACCTCGTGGCGCTAGCACTCAAACTAGTGCATACTTAAAAAGCTTGTCTTAAGCACTAACAATACCGTTAGTGAAACAACACCGTTATGGTAGCGCTTCGTTAGACAATAGATTCTGAAAAGTAAATTAAGTTAGTACATTTGCTTATCACATGCTTCCAAGAAAGAAAAATTATTAAGGTGTTATTTCAAAATTATCCAAGATTAACGCTTGGGGAAACGCCAAAATATTAAGAAAAATAATCAATAGCTAATTTAGAGCTAAGATAGGATTTTCAGGAAAAATAAGTACTTTAAATCGAATCATTTGGGCTGAAAAATAACCTGCCAGATCGCGATATATACATATACTTCAGCCTCACTTAGCTTTCAAAGCTTAGATTAAGATTGACCACCTTATAAAACTTGACAACACTAGACTCAGATTTTATAATTTAAACTATGAATATTGATCGTTTTACGGAATCAACTTTAGAAGCAATTTCAAGTGCTCAACAGATTGCACGAACCCGTCAACACCAGACAATCGTGCCTGCACATGTACTTGCAGCATTGCTTGCCGACAGTCAGTCTCCTGCGGCCAGGGCTCTCGAACGAGCAGGCACTGACCCAAAACAGGCATACGCAGCCTTAGATAGCGTATTAAATTCCTTACCAAAAGTCAGTGGTGCTAACGAGCAGTATATGTCGAATGAACTCAGTCGCAGTTTTGACGAAGCAGAGTCATTAGCAAGTGACTTTGGCGATAGTTTTATTAGTGCAGATACGCTACTTATTGCCATAGCCAAAGTTGGAGGGCAAGGTACAGAACAATTACCTAGTAGCGAAAAAATCAAACTGGCTGCACAAGACATACGGGGAGGTCGAACAGTGGACAGTAAATCAGCAGAAAGTAGCTTTGAGGCTTTAGAAAAGTTTGGCATCGACCTAACACAACAAGCCAGAGACGGCAAACTTGACCCTGTCATCGGGCGAGATGAAGAAATCAGACGCACCATTCAGATATTGTTACGCAGAACCAAGAACAATCCTGTACTCATTGGTGAACCAGGTGTTGGTAAGACTGCTATAGCAGAAGGACTTGCACAGCGAATCGTCAACAAAGATGTTCCTGAAGGTTTACATGGCAAACGTGTCATGCAGCTTGACATGGGTTCACTCCTTGCAGGCGCTAAGTACCGTGGTGAATTTGAAGAACGCTTAAAAGGTGTTATTTCAGAAACTATCCAATCCAAAGGTGAAATCATCTTATTTATAGATGAATTGCACACTATTGTGGGTGCTGGTAAATCTGAAGGTTCTGTGGATGCTGGCAATATGCTTAAGCCACCACTTGCTAGAGGTGAGATGCGTATGGTTGGTGCAACAACCCTCTCCGAGTACCGTGATATTGAAAAAGACCCTGCGCTCGAGCGCAGATTTCAACCTATCGTAGTCGATGAACCTTCTGTAGAAGAAACTATCTCAATCCTGCGTGGAATCAAAGAAAAGTACGAAGTCCACCATGGTGTACGCATCAGTGACCCTGCCATCATTAGTGCAGCAGTTTTAAGCCATAGGTACATCTCTGATAGACAACTACCTGATAAAGCTATTGACCTGATTGATGAGTCAGCTAGCCGCATACGTGTGCAGCTAGACTCTATGCCTGAAGAAATCGATAGCTTGCGTAGACGTAAACTTCAACTTGAAATCGAGCAACAAGCCTTGAAACAAGAAGATGATAGCGACTCTGCAAATCGGTTACTTCGTATAGAAGAAGAACTTAAAAGCATAGAAGACAGTATCTCGAATACCCAATCACAATGGCAAGCTGAACGCCAGCTTTTAGAGAATTTAAGAACTGCTCAAGAAGAACTTGATAAAGTTCGTACCCAGATAGATGTAGCTGAACGAGACTACGACCTCAACAAAGCAGCAGAACTCAAATATGGCGAACTGCCCAAACTTGAAGCACAGATTCGTGAGGAAAGCAGCAAGCTAGAAAATGCAACTTATGTTCGTTTAGAAGTGAATGAAAACGAGATTGCTGAAGTGGTTAGTCGTTGGACTAATATTCCGCTCGCTAAATTGCTAGAAGGTGAACGAGAAAAATTACTTCGTTTAGAACAAGAACTACATAAACATGTCATTGGTCAAGAAGAAGCCATCGTCGCAGTCTCTGATGCAATCCGTCGTAGTCGTGCAGGTCTCTCAGACCCTAAACGCCCTATTGGCTCATTTATCTTCCTTGGTCCAACTGGTGTAGGTAAAACTGAAACTGCTAAGGCACTTGCAAATGACCTCTTTGATAGTGCCGATAATATGGTCAGGCTTGACATGTCTGAGTACATGGAAAAGCACACCGTCGCCAAGCTTATTGGCGCACCTCCTGGCTACATAGGTTACGAAGAAGGCGGACAACTCACAGAAGCTGTAAGGCGCAAACCTTATAGTGTTATCCTCTTTGATGAAATCGAAAAAGCGCATCCAGATGTCTTTAATACCTTACTACAATTGCTTGATGATGGACGCTTAACCGATTC
>CALDTA010000192.1:0-2964 GCA_937924455.1 uncultured Deinococcales bacterium | reverse complement strand
CCTCTTAACATCTGCAAACTCATCCCCTCTTTCACCTTCTTTATTTACACATTGAAAATTAGGTAAAAACACATGGTCTGCAAAATAGGATTCAATCTGCGTAAATTCATTTGTATTCTGTAAAGCTACTGGAAAAGTATAGATAACGCCAATCTTTAATCGGCTGATTGACTGTCCATATTCATAAAAAATGTCTTTTGACTTTGCTATGTCTGTTTTATCTAAATCTTCGACAATACACAATACTTTTTTCTGGGTATGTTTTAAAATATCATCAGCAAGTACTTCGATTCCTGATAACAAATCCGAAACACGGTACTGCACTTTGTCTCGAATAATCTTCCTTGTAGTCTGCTCCGCCCCAATATTCAGTCTTAAATCAAGTAATGACTTGAGAATCCCACCGACCTCAGCACCACCACCCATATTTTTACTTTTTACAATTTCTTCTTCTATCTCTTTCGCAAATGACCAGCAAACTTCTAGTGCTTCTTCACTCATTGGCACACCTTGTTGCTCAGCCTTAGCCAACATTTGCAAAGCAATGCTCATCAACACATCAAGATAGTTAATATCAAACAAATCAAGTTGACGTTGCACACTAAAGCGAACAACAAAAAAGTCACTTTTCGCACGTTCTTCAAGTTTAGCTAACTCAGTACTCTTACCACTACCTCTATGACCTGTAAACAAAAACTTCTTTGGATAATCTTGTTGCAGCAAACGAGATAGCCGTTTGATAATCTCATCATCACGACTTACATAGAAACGGTGCAACTCATTAAGCGCTAAAGGCTCTATATGCTCTAAATTTTTAATCGCCTCAACAAGAGTTTTCGCCTTGTAGTCAAGTAGTGCCATAGAATTAGTTTAGCACACTCACATTAGCTCATTTTGTGCAATTTCGTGATTTTTGCAAGAACCTGAGCACACACAACAAGCGCAATCTGCCAAATCAAACAAGTTTAAAGGAAGCTGAACAACACTCAGCTTCCTTATCCATTTTGTATTTAGTTTTAATCGCTAAACATGTTATGTCACAAATTACTTCGCAACCCATCCATCCGACGTACAAATGTAAAGTAAAGACACACCTTCACGTGGATCAACCTTCATACGTCCATGCTCATCCATCGCATCACAATCTTCAAGCGGCGGTATGCCAGGTTCATTGACAACATCAATCTGCATGTAACCTTTAACCCTTACATTTGCCTGAGGGTTCGGCGGTGTAATCTTGAGCACTTCAAACTCAGTCGTTTCTTTTGTTTCTGTACTGTGTGCTGCATAGTCAATCGCAAAAGGTAACCATTCAGACTTTGTCACCTCTGGTCCAACTTCTTTAATCACACGTATGCCTGCTTGGCGTACACCTGCTTCTGGATAGTCTTGGTTATAAAAATCCACAACCTCTACATTTGGTTCATCACCACGAACAAGCGCAAGCGTAGCTTCTTTACCATAAAAGGGTTCAGTGGAGGGCGGTGAGTTAACAGCCAAAATCGTGTGGTCTTCACCAAAGCGTTTGAAGATAAACACACCATCATCATCCCTAGCACCACCACGAAAAACCGTCAAAACATCTTCACTAGTTTCAGGTTTAAACTTAAGCGCACTACCATCAAAGAGAAGATCATTGCTGGTTTCAAATGAATTTTCAGTTGATCTGAAGTTACTTGTTCGACTTGCTAGAGCATCAAACTCATCAACTTGTTCTGCTGCTAAGGCCTTCACCGCATCGGGAACAGACTCTGCATTTGTTACCTCTTCTGTAGCCTCGGCATTCTCTGGCTCATATGCACGTGTTGCCAAAAGTTCTTGTTCTCTGGCTTCAAATTCTCTACCGATAGCTTCTGAAGCACTAGTAAGTAAGCGCTGTTCCGCACCACTTAGGGCGTCACCTATAGCGTCATTCACGACATTATTAACAGCACTGTTTACAGCATCATTCACAGCAGTCTGCACTTTACTATCAACGCTGTCATTCACCATTTGTTGTACTGAATTCTGTACAGACCCACTTAAGGCGTCACTCAACGCTTGATCGACGACTTGATTAACTACTGCTTGGATTTCATCCTGATGCCCATGCTCTCCAACCGCACCTGTAGTGACACCTGCAATGCCTAAATTACCCATACCCATATTTGGCAAACAGGTAGAACAAACATTCTGCGTTTGACAAGTTGAGCATGTATTACATGTATTGGCATGACAAGCACTCTGCTGAACAGTTGCTGTCTGCTGAAAACCTCCAGCACGATGACGATCCCAAAAAATCATGGCTAACACTGCTAAAACGATAATGACGATAACTTGAAGAAGTAATAATAACTGTAGCACCTGATTTTTCACTGGTATCTCTTTTCTAAGTTATTCTTTCCTAAATACGGTTTTAAACTCAACATAGAACCCCTCAACATACATAAACTATGCCCTATGCTAAAAAACACCTGCTACCATGCAATTAGGACAAGGTTGCTGAAACATTAGGAGTAAATTAACGTTTTCTCTAGAATTTGATTAGAAAATAAATAAACGAAAAATATCGCTACCCTTTCGCTCATGAAGTAACGTTCATAATAGCTTCTAATAGCGTTTCCACGTAGCGTTTCCACGTAATGTTTCCACGTAATGCTGACCCATGCTAAATGAGTTCGTTCCCACTCGTTAAAAAGCTCGCTGATTAAGTGACTTAGGTCAGTTAATCGTGGAAGAGCTTTAAGGAAAAGAAATCATCTATAAGCATGACATTCACTACCTTATGGATGAAACATCTTTATTGCATTTGCTTTTACTAATACTTTTATTATGAACATATCCTTCAACACAATCTTACTAGTACTCCAAGCATTTGTGCTGCTTTATTTTGTTATTCTGAATTTGACCTATGCCATCTCACTTCTATTGGCATCAAAGCAATTTGCAAGAAATTTCCGACGTAGCGAAACGCTGGCGCTTAAG
>CALDTA010000191.1:0-3438 GCA_937924455.1 uncultured Deinococcales bacterium | reverse complement strand
AAGCTGGCATCATCCACCCATTGCCCAGCTTTATCAACACGCAAACGTGTCTTACCAAGTGAGCCAATATCTGCCCTACCTGCTAGGTGTCTTGCAGCTTGACTAAGTGCTTGCTTATTATCCAAAGTGGGAAATTGTAATGTCTCACGCTTAAGCGCACCACTAGGTGCTACACAAACCAAAAGTATCTCAGTCTGTCCTTGCTTGCGTTTTAGAAATATCTGGTCAATCTCATAACCACTTTGCACGAGACCCTCTCCTACTCATCTCCACCCTAATATTAAATTGGTGCTAGCCACTATCAGCCAACACCAATTTCACCCATTCGATTCTGGCTTTTTGGTTATCCAACACCAGCGGATGATGGTACTTTATCAAGTTCAAACGCGTCATGCACAGCAGCAACTGCTTCTTTTGCACCTTCACTCGGAATAACAACACTGATTCGTACTTCACTAGTCGTAATCATTTCGATATTTGCACCTGTTGAAGAAATTGCTTCAAACATCTGCCCAGCCACACCTGGTGTAGAACCAATCGCCACACCGACTATAGACAGCTTTGCAATATCTCTATCTACTTCTGCTTTTGCACCAAAAGGTTCGATAATTGGGCTAACAACATCAAGCGCATCTTCAGCTAGGTCTTGGTCTACTGTAAATGCCATTTGTTGTAAACCATTACCAGCTTCACCATTAGCAGAAATGCCCTGAATAATCATATCCATGACAATGCCAGCCTTGCCTACTGCGGTAAATATTTTTGCAGCAATGCCAGGTTGGTCAGGCACACCAATTAAGTTAATTCTTGCGTGACCTTGGTCAAGCGCAACACCTGTAACAGGATGGTCTGTTTTCATACTTTTTTCTCCAGTGTTTTTTCGAGCAGATGTTTTGTGAACAAGTGTACCCTTGTTATTTGAAAAAGAAGAACGTACATGGATAGTTACACCATAGCGCCTTGCGTACCACACACTTCTAGGATGCAACACGCCTGCGCCTAATGAGGCAAGCTCGAGCATTTCGTCATAGTCAATCTCATCAAGCTTTCGGGCAGCTGGAATCATATGAGGGTCAGTTGTATAAACCCCCTCAGTATCTGTGTAGATTTCACATTCTCTAGCATTGAGTGCTGCTGCTACTGCCACAGCAGTTGTATCAGAACCACCACGACCAAGCGTGTTTATGTCGCCATTTTCATCTACCCCTTGAAAGCCAGCAATCACACAGACATCAACCTCTTCAAAGGCCTTAAGCATCTTCGCTGGATTCACCTCGACAATACGTGAACCACCAAAGTAACCATCTGTCAAAAAGCCAGCTTGTCGACCAGTAAACGACTGCGCCTTGATGCCAATATCATGCAGTGCCATAGTCACAAGTGCAATCGACTGTTGCTCACCCGTCGTCAATAACACATCAAGTTCTCGGCGGCTCGGACGAGTCGTTACCGTCTTAGCTTGTGCTAAAAGATGATCGGTCATTTTACCCATTGCCGAGACCGTGACAGCGACTTTATCGCCACTTTCAACAGCTCTTGCAATACGAGCGGCTACTTTACGAATTCGGTCAACATCTCCAACCGATGTACCACCGAATTTTTGAACAACAATATTGGATTGAGCTTCCTGTTCTGCCATATCAGCGAAACTATACACCTTTCCTATCCAAATAAGTAGAGGGATGCGCCATATTCGTCAGGAACTAGTCATATATAGGCACGATATACTTTATGTTAATGAATTTTCGAGAATTTTAGCTAACTTACAAGTACTCTCGAAAAAGTGTCTTTACATTTTGAATAGTTTTTATCAAACAACAGGATTTTAAATAGCACAATGCTTCGAACTAGCAGAAGAAGTACAGTAGATTAGTTAGATGTGTATCCAAGCTTTAACAAGTCCTAAGCTCTCCACACAAAAGACACACTTCACAAATTTAAGATAGAATACGAACTTAAAGTGGAATACGAACTTAAAGTGGAATACAGAATAAACAGGCATTCCTAAAGTACTATTCAAGTTAGATCAACGTCATTAGGTTGATTTGTATCCCCCAAATCTTTCCTAAAATACACAAGAAAAGGTAACTACACTATGCGGAACTCCCAGTCGCCCAGCACACTCAAATCCAAACTAAGAATTTTTGGACTTATAGCGCTTATTGCCCTTATTGCTTTTGGATTAGGCATTATTCAATCAGGCAAAGCACAATCTGTCCGTAGCAATGTCATTGAGTCTTTTCTCTCTACACCTACTGGTGTAGCTTTTATGGAAGCTTATGGCTCTATTCAAAGAGACTATCTTGAAGAAGACGTTGATGACGCAGTGATTATTCGTGGTGCCATTGACGGTATGATAGAAGCCTTAGATGACCAATACACTTCCTATGTAGAACCAGATTTTGCAGAGCGTGACCGTCAAGATCGTACGGGGTCTTTTGAAGGTATTGGCGCAACCATCTCAGCACTTAATCGTAGAGATCAAAGCTTAATTGAAATTGTAAACCCATACAAAGATAGTCCTGCATGGAATGCTGGCTTACAACGTGGCGATATATTCATTGAAGTTGATGGCGTAAACGTGGAAGATATGCACATCAACGAAGTTGTTGATCGTATTCGTGGTCCTAAGGGTAGTACTGCTAACCTCATGATGCGCCGTGCTGGTGAAGAAGGACTTTTAGAATTTAATGTGGTTAGAGACAGAATCGAAATAGTCTCAGTTGAATCAACTGTCTTGCCAGATAACGTTGGTTACGTGAGCATCAGTACCTTTTCAAATCAAAGGGTAACTACACAGCTTAAAGAACAACTTGAAAACTTAGAAACACAAGGTATTAACTCGCTCATTCTTGACTTGCGTGACAATGGTGGTGGACTCCTTTCTGAAGGCATTTCTGTTTCTGATGAATTCTTGAGTGCTGGCGATATCGTCTTCCAACGCTCAAGAGGTGTTACTCGCCGTCTTGCAAAAGCAGACCGTAATTACTTCGATCTTCCAATGGTTGTGCTAGTCAACGGTCAATCTGCTTCAGCTTCAGAAATTGTTGCTGGCGCTTTGCAGGACAATGGTCGTGCTTTAGTCATCGGTGAAGAAACTTTTGGTAAAGGTGTTGGTCAAAGTGTTAGCCCTCTATCAGATAACGGACAGCTTGTCCTACTCAACTTTGAGTGGCTCACACCTAACCGTGAAAGCATCAATGAATCAGGCATCCAGCCAGATATTGTTGTCAAAGACACACGTCGTCCTGGTTTCATTAACCTAGAAGGCGCAGGCGCTGAAGAAGGTCAAGAAATTGAAATCATTATTGATGGTGTATCTGCTGGTAAAGCAACTATCAATGAAGATGGTAGTTTTGACTTTTATCAAACAATTGAAAGACGTGAACGCAGTCCTGTTCAAGGTCAAGCACTTGTTGATTTAGAAACCGATGACGC
>CALDTA010000190.1:0-5300 GCA_937924455.1 uncultured Deinococcales bacterium | reverse complement strand
TTTTGCTACATCGTGACCGTAGGGCTCGAGCCAAGCTGGATCAATACCCATACTCTTTGCGACGTCAGTGAGTGGAATTAAGTTCGCTTTCTTTGCGATATCTAAATCAGACGGAAATGACACTTATGCTACCTCTTTCAGGCTTGCCATTTTATTGACACGCCAATTTTCTGTTTTCTCAATTTGATTAAATGTATAGATGTGGAAGTTCTCAATGTTTGCTTCTGGGTTTTCAAAATAAGGCATTAAGCCTTCAATCAACATATCAGGGTTATAACCACCCATAAGTTTGAGTACATTACCTGCATGTTTTTGCAAATACTTGAGCGAATCACCAATGCCAATACGTGTTGAAATCTTGATAAGCTTGACCATATCAATCACACCAGGAACCCCAACATGCACAGGTAAAGTAACACCTTTTGCACGCATATCCATGAGCCACTTGCCTATGACATCAGCATCAAAACACATCTGTGTTGCCATATAGCTAGCATAGGGCTGCTTGCGTAGTAAATCTTCCATCAGCACTTCATCACTGATTGTTGCGTGTCCTTCAGGATAACAAGTTACACCAAGTTTAAAGTCATCGGTCTGCTCAGCAATCTCTTTAACCAGATCATATGAACCTACATAGGGTCCAATAGGTTCAGGAGCATCGCCACCGACAATAAAAATTTCCTTGACACCCATCTGACGCAATGTTTCTAAAGTCTCAGAAACATGCTCTGGACTTTCCATCAAGCGAGCTGCTAAGTGCGGAATCGTATTTGCACCACTAACTTGGGCTGCCACTTCTGCACTTAGGCGAAGGGTTTCAGCAATGCCTTTAGTTGGTGAGCAAGTCACGCTTACTTTAGAAAAACTTGGCATATGTGGAATTTGCTTATCAATCCCCTTCATAGGGATAGCTTCATATTTGGGTTGCTGCAAGATTTGCTCGAGCTTATCCTTACCAACTGTCTGTGTCATCTTAACTAAGACCTTTCACCCCAACTTAGCGCTTGGATTTATGCATAATACGCAACAGTTGTCGTAATACGCAACTCACTAAGTAAAAATATAGCTAAATAAGCTAGAGTTATCACCCCAACCTATTTAGCCAGTAACTTTCTTAATCTCTGCATTTATAGCAGGCAGAACATCATGCAAATCACCAATAACAGCGTAAGTCGCATTTTGTAAAATTGGCGCATCAGGGTCAGTATTAATCGCTAACAAATTCTTAGAACCCTTACATCCTGCCATGTGCTGAGCAGCACCACTAATGCCACAAGCAATGTACAGCTCTGCTGCCACACGTGTACCTGTCTGACCAACTTGGTCAGAGTGAGGTCGCCAACCTAAACTAGTCACCGCACGTGAACACCCCACAGCACCACCAATAGTACTAGCTAAATCTTCAAGAACTGAAAAACCAGCTTCACTACCAACACCACGACCACCACTAATCACAACTTCAGCGTCCGTGAGTGATACACCATCAGCTTCAGGAACGATACGCTTAGATATTTTTACCCTGAAATCTTTTTCAGCAATCTCAGGAGAATAATCTTCAATAGTAACTTCTACTGCACTACCCTCTTCCTCTGTAGGAAAAGTATGTGGTGCCACGGTCATTAATTTCATCTCATCAGCTAAAGTAGATTCTTCAAGTAGACTTCCACCCCAACGTAAACGTGTCATTTCAGCGTCACTATAGCTAATGATATTGGCAACCATAGATTGATTGGTTCTAGCAGCAACATGTGCCATAACTTCATTGCCACGGTCTGTGCCGATGCTCAAAACAAACTTAGCTCCGCCAGTTTCTGCCTTGCTGAGAAATGCCTGTGCCCATGCTTCTGGTGAATAGTCATCAAAACCATCGTGAAGTGCCATATGCACTTTAGTAACACCAAATGCTCCTAAAGTTGAAGCAATCGATCTTGCCTCTTCCCCAACCAACACAGCTTCTAAAGCACAGTTTTGTTCAGCAGCTAAGCTTTTAGCAAAGTTCAACATACCTAAAGCCAATGGATTAACTACACCTTTATCGTGTTCGACTAAAGCTAGAATCATCTAACCACTCCTAGCTCTTGCATCATTTCAACAACCTTTGGTGCAGCAGCAGCGCCTTCACCCAAAATCTGAACTTCTTGTTTAACTTCAACTGGCGTCTTAAGTTTGACTTTTTTAAAACTAACATCAACCTGTTGAGGTGTTGATCTAGCAATCTCTTTTTTCTTTGCCCTTAAGCGACCAGGCACAGATGGGTAACGAGGGTAGTTGATGCCTTCCTTCATTGTAAAGACAGCAGGTAGCATCACTTCA
The DNA here is from genome assembly GCA_937924455.1 of uncultured Deinococcales bacterium. GTDB lineage: Bacteria > Deinococcota > Deinococci > Deinococcales > Trueperaceae > CALGZD01. The sequence continues at coordinate 2,987 of CALDTA010000190.1, read as the reverse complement.
AAGACTTCTTTACCATTACCTGTTTCACGGTAGGCAATCGCCTTACCCTCTTCGATATCGAGTTGCTTAATACCAGCAACACAGGGCCAATCAAGCGCATGTGCGATGCGAATACCAACTTGGTAGCCACCTGTATCTGCGGCTTCATTTCCAAAGAAAAGCATATCAAATGTCTTACCTTCTGCTTGTTGCTCTTGGATTGACGCTAGAATTGCATCCGCAGTATTTTTAGGGTCCCAATCAGCAGTATCTTCTGTTTCAAGCAGGACTGCATTCTTCATACCCATAGACATTGCATATTGCAATTGTTCTTTGGCAGCATCAGGACCGAGGGTCAATACTGTAGTATCGCCACCATGTTCTTCAACAATCTTAACAGCCTCTTCAACCGCACACTCTTCGTGTGGGCTGAAAGTAAAGCCGAGGCTCTTTGTATCGATAGCTTGCTCATCTTCTGTAAGCAGCATTTTTGCACCTGTTGCAGGTACACGTTTTATACAGACTAAAATATTCATTGTAATTATATTGTAATTATAAGGTTAAGAATTGAGATGGGAATTATAGTAAGAAACTTAGTTAGCAACTATAATCCCCAAGTAAATCAATTCTTAACCACGCATCCGTTCATTTTCAGGATCATAGAGTGGACGACTTCCAGCAACTGCAACAGTGACAGGATATTGCTCACCCATGTACTCAACTTTAAGTTTCTTACCTTCTACCGCATACTCTGGTGGTAAATAAGCTAAAAGAATATGTTTACCTATTGATGGACCAGCACCTACACTTGCTGCATATGAAACACGTCCATGACTATCAATAATAGATTCACCTTCTTCAGTTAGGATTGGCTCTCTACCAAGCATGTAACGCTTCACACCTGTTGAGGAAGTATGATCATCTACAGTTAACGAGCACAATGTCGCAGCAGATGCCTCTGACTTAGCCTTAAGATAAGCTTCTTTACCAATAAAGTCAGCCTTCTTTACTGAAGGACGGTCAAGCCCAGCTTCAACAGGATTGTATTCGCCTTCAAGCTCCGCACCATATAAGCGGTAGCCTTTTTCAAGTCTGCCTGTTGTGCCATATACACCCATACCAGCAGCAATCACATCATGTGCTTGCCCTGCTTCCCAAAGCTTGTCCCAAACGTATAAACCTTGTTCCATAGCAATATGCAGCTCAAAACCGTTTTCGCCAACATAAGAGATTCTAAGCGCCCATACTTGTGCTGAACCTATACGGATAAGCTGCGCTGTACCATATGGGAATGCTTCAATAGACATATCTGATTCTGTAACACTCTGAATAAGCGCTTGTGCATTGGGTCCCCAAAGACCAATTGCAGTATGACCAGAACTCAAATCTTTAAAGACTACTGAACCATCGTCTGGCATATGCTTCTTAAACCAGTACGTATCAAGTCCACCATCAGCAGAACCACTAACAACACGGTAAGATTGCTTGCCAGTTCTAGTAATCGTAAGGTCAGCTTTGAAACCACCATCATAGGTAAGCATTGGTGTATAGACTGAGCGACCTACTTTAACTTTCATTGGGTTCATCGCCATTTTTTCCATAAAAGCCACAACACCTGGACCTGAAAAATCAAAAATATTAAAGGCACTCAGGTCAAACATTGCTGCACTATCACGCATTTGTAAGTGTTCAGCATTGATAATCGGTGACCACCAACGAGCATCCCACTCAGCCTCACGTGTGTTGATTTTGTCAGCGTATTTTGTTACTAAACCTTCGTTTGCATTATACCATTGTGGTCTCTCCCAGCCAGCAGTTTCAAAGAATTCAGCTTTCAGCTCTTGCTGACGAGCATAAAACGGGCTATGACGAACATTACGGTTAGATGTCCACTGCTCAGCTGGGTGAACAATGCCATAAGTTTTGATAAAGCCTTCAGTTACACGAGACTCAACATGGTAAACATCTTTTTGATGTTCATAAAATCTAGCAATGTCTGACTGGTGTGGATCAATTTCAGGATAGCCATCTGTCATCCACTCAGCAATCATGCGACCTACACCTGGACCTTCTTTAATCCATACCGCAGCAGCAGACCATAAGTTTTTAACTTCTGGTGTTTCACCTAAAACAGGCGCACCATCTGCTGTATAAGAAAGTAGACCGTTAATAGCATAACGAATCTCTACAGATTCATTACCAACAATATCTGGCATGAGTTCTAGAGCATCTTCCAACTGAGGATCAAAGTCTTCTTCTGTAAATGGCGCTTCTGTTGGAGACAATGCAGATTCTTCAATTGAAGGGATATCGTCTGGACGATGCAGAATTGCACGGTGAGCGTATGAACCAATCTCCATATCACCACCATGTTGACGCTCATATGAAAGTGCGTCCATATCACGAACAATTGGAAACTCAATTTCGCCTTTTGTATCTGCGAATTCAGGTACAGGTCCAACACTAATCATTTGGTGAACCGCAGGCGTTAGAGGAATCTTTGCACCAGCCATAGCTGCAATGCGAGGACTCCAAAGACCACAAGCAATTACAATATAGTCAGCTTCAACAGTACCCTTATCTGTAACAACAGCTTTGACAGCACCATCTTCAACTTCTATGTCATGGACTTCTGTATTTGCCATAATAGTGAGAGCATCTTTGGCTTGAGCACGTTCACGCATGATTGTGCCTGCACGGAGTGAATCAACTACGCCTACAGAGGGTGTATAAAAACCACCTAAAAGAATATCTTCATTGATAAAAGGTACAAGTTCTTTAATTTTAGCAGGGCTAATTAATTCTGAATAGACACCCCATGCTTTTGAAGACTGCATACGACGAGTCAGTTCTTGCATCCGCTCTTCTGTACGTGCAACCTCGATACCACCACTCTCGATGAAAACATCCATCTCTTTATACTGCTTCATGCTATCTAGTGTAAGCATGGTCATTTCTTTTGAATGATCAACTGGGAAAATGAAGTTGGAAGCATGTCCAGTAGACCC